>CAWLAZ010000087.1:0-6566 GCA_963854955.1 Phycisphaerae bacterium
GCCCAAAAATCAAGAACAACAACTTCACCTTTAAGTGATGAAAGCGTTACGTCACCGGAACCGTCCATAGCTGAAAGCGTGAAGTCTGGCGCTACTTTACCAGCCATATCCACTTCTTCAGGTGCTTCAGCACCTTCTTCCATACCCATCATTGCTTCTGCGGAATCAAATGCTTCGCGATCACCCGCTTCGAATTTGACCGAAGGCGCATCGTCAAGGAATGTGATTTCAGAAACAACAGTGATTTCCATCTTAGGCATGCCTGGTTGTGCTATTGTCATTACACCACTCGTAAGAACGCTGTCTTTAGTGACTGTAATATCAAGTGAACCCATCATTGTTTTACAATTGATAACATCAACTGTGTTTCCATCTGCATCATCTGTCTCTGTCACGCCAACAAAAGTAATACCGCCTGGCATTCCCATTGTAAAGGTTGCCATCCATGTGTCTATGTCATCGCTATCGCGCAGCGCAATTGTGGTGGTTCCGGGGATGGCGCCGCCTATGCCAAGTGAATCAAGACCCGCTAAAAAAGATTTCGCAGGTGTTTTTACATACTTGTCTTTCATTTCAGAAACTTCAAAGTACATTGTTCCGTCAACCCAAGTTGCAGCCATTTCATCTTTAAGACTCAGCGAACCAGAATTAGGCCCCGCAACAACTTTAACTACCATTGGATCTTCATCGCCGCCTATCATTGCAGGCATGGTGATTGTAATTGTTTCTTCGATGCCCTTTGCAGCTTTATACTTTTTGCTTACCTTTTCAAGCATGGCAGTAGCTTCAGCTTTTGCATTGGAGTCGTCACCCGCTTTTTGGGTTGGATGTTCAGGGTGCTCTGGATGATCCGAAGGGTGTTCAGGATGATCTGAAGGATGGTCTGGATGTTCTGGTTGACCATGTTCCGGATGCGACAATGCAATTGGCGCGATAGCGAGAGCAGTAATAATAGCGAGAAATTTCATGTTGAACTCCAGTTATGGGGGGGGCGGGGGTACTCAGTTGTGATTGCGTAAGATAGCACAGAACGCTATATACGTTGCAATATTGCTGTAATTGTTTGTTTCAATACTGGATGTTCAAAAAGAGGAGCGATTTCAGACAATGGTTGAAGAACAAAAACACGACGGTGCGCTTCAGGATGCGGTATTTGCAGCCCTTCTCGTTTAAAAACAATGTCATTATAAAAGAGAATGTCAATATCTATGGTCCTCGGCCCCCACTTTTCTAGGCGCTCACGACCTTGTGTAAGTTCAATATCAAGACATACTTGAAGTAACTCATTCGGAGACAAACTCGTTTCTATTTCAACAGCCATATTCAAAAACATTGGCTGTGCGACTTCACCAACTGGTTCTGTTTGCACCATAGCACTTTTAGCAAGAACGTTAATTTTGTTGTTTGCTTCAAGGCATGAAATCGCATTATCAAGGTACGTCTCGCGTTCGCCAAGATTACTCCCTAAACCAAGATATACATTCCCCTGCATTATGAAATTGTCTCAAACAATAATCGCAAGGCAGCATCGATCGATTGCTTTTGCACTTGCTCGCGTGTTCCAGAAAACAAACAATGCCGGACATCGATTCCGTCTGCGGTTCCACAAGCAATATACACGGTGCCTGTTGGTTTTTCCTCTGTACCACCTGAAGGCCCCGCTATACCCGTCGTACTAAGTGCGTAAGACGCACCGCTTTGTTTGATTGCACCCACACACATTGATTTCGCTACTTGTGATGAAACAGCACCGTGCGCTTTTATACATTTTTCAGGCACTAGAAGTTGACTTGTTTTCATTGCATTGGAATAGGTCACCCAGCCACCAGCGTACCATGCGCTCGCACCAGATATAGCTGTGATTTTTGCCGCTAATCCCCCACCTGTGCACGACTCTACTGTGACTAAACGACCACCTAAAGCGCAAAGCAATTCGCCGATTACTTTTGCATCAGTTGTCATGGAGTGCGCAACTCTATAACAGTTTTGTATTGCTGATTATAAAATTCAGCTGTTTGCCGTTTCAGTGCCGCACTTCCATAATCTTCTGGGTGCCACAAACCATCATCGACCCACTGATTTCTTAACCAACCATACTTAAGTATCTTTCGAACTTCAGGTGTATCCATTGAGAGTTCACCACCAGTATTTGTGGGAATCAATGGCATTGCATCAAACGCAAGAAGCATTTCCATAAGTTCCGCATCTTGCACATCTAACGCAGTCACAATCCCTGTCGTTCTTGGATATGCAGGATGGGTAAAAATTGCTTCCCAAGCGTGCATTAACTCTTCATGATTGTTCATTGCCATTGCGCTAAAAATTGGACCAATAAAGGCACGCATATTTCGATCTGGATACGGCGCTGGTCGGGCTGTTTCATAAGGATTTACTTTATCAACCATTCTTTCCATATAAATTGAATACATCTCACGTCGCACGGGCATCCGACGAAGCTCAAAGGTATCTGGCCCTAAGTTATCATCAGCATCATCATCTAATTGAAATTGCCAAAGTGCTTGCGCATCTATTGTCATGCAATAGGTAATAAACCGAAGTGCCATTTCTTCGTTTGGTGCACCTCGCAATAATGAAATTGGATCTGGATCAATCATCGTTGCACTTGGTGGATCAATATACCCAACGCGGTCGCCGCCGCCGCTGCTCATCACTGCTTGTGCTTGATAACGACCATAAAAATCAATGCAAATACCCATAGCTGCATCGCCTTGACTTACATCTGCAGGTGGTTTCAAACTACTCGCAGAAAAATACCGGGCATTTGCCGCCGCTCTACGCAAGACTTCCCAGCCATGTTTCCAACCAAGGTTTTTTAAAATTGCCTCAAACGCTGTCGTCACTGAACCCGATTGTGCAGGATTGACGAGTGCTAATTTGCCAAAGAGTGCTGGGTTGCAAAGCGCTTCCCAAGTTGTTGGCGATTCAATTTCTAAGTCAGCAAGAACTTCGTTGTTGTACACGATGCCAAATCCAGAAAGCGCAAGCCCATGCCAGTACCCTTCTGGATCATAAATTGTAATATCACCAATTAAATTTTCACCGTACACTTCGTCCAGTACGTCCTGTTTAATTGTTGCAGGCACACTAATTGTCGTTTCTACTTCCACGCCTTTGAAATCTGTTTTTATGATTTTCTTTAACACGCTGTGTTCGTACGATCCGCCACCAAAAACAAGGTCGGCTTCTCCCCCCGGTTCTTTTCCTGTTTCAAGTGCGTGGATGTATTGCGAAATGAGCATCCGGCGAATTTCGCTTGTACCGCCAGGCACAGACCAAACTACTTGCGCTTGCTCTCCGTACGTCGCATCATGCCAAAGTGCAAAGCCACGACCGAATTCGTGCCTTATCTGTTCGTTGTGCGGAGAAATAATTATAACTTGTTTCGCATTTTCTGGAATCACTAAATAGTCACCACGAAAAAACAAAGGCACCCCAAACAAAATCGCTAAGCAAAAGCCAATGATAATAACCGCAGTTTTATTCATGAAGATGCAACTTGTAATGTAGAGGCAAGTTTCTTTGCTGCATTTGCAATAGCTGTTTGCCAATCTGCCTTTGATTCCGGATAGATAACTGACCTACTTGCCGTGGCAAGTGCACCGTGGCCATCGCCAAAGCATTGCGACACACGATCTACCGTTGCGCCTTGAGCACCGATGCCAGGCATCAAAAACATTTGTTGCGGCATGAGTTCTCGTAGTTCCATTGCTTCTTCATGCTTTGTCGCTCCGACAACTGCACCTAAACTACTCCAACCCGATTGTCCTATATATTTTTCACCGCACTTTGCAAGTAAATCAGCAATTGATTCTGCAACAGTTCTGCCATCATGCAAAAATTGTTTTTGAATTGCATCACCGCTTGGGTTTGATGTTCGAACAAGACAATACACGCCAAGCCCAGCATCAAGAAACGGTTCAATTCCATCTATTCCAAGATATGGATTTACTGTGATCCAATCGCAGGGCCCATCGGCTGTTGCGGCGGCTGCATAGTGTGCGGCACTGATGCCAATATCCCCTCGTTTTGCATCAAGAATGACCTGCAAGTTACAGTCGCTTGCTTTTTGCCGAAGGTCGCCAAGCAACGCAACGCCGTTAGAACCAAGCCGTTCAAAACAAGCCGATTGAAATTTAACGGACGCAGCGATTCCAGAGACCGCATCAATCACGCCATTGCAGAATATTTGAAACGATTCCAAGGGTTTTAGATTTTGCAATTCTGAACAAAATTTAGATTGGGCAGGATCGATGCCCACGCAAAGCGGGGAACCAACACGGTCGATAGCCACACAAAGTCGATCTGCAGGATGTAGAGCACTTGCCATAGTGCGCATCATAGTAGAATCCACGATATGACTGCTACTCCACTCCACCTTGATCTTCAACGCGAAGTAGGTTTACGTATCGATTGGGATGCCACGACCACGAAATTTTACCCAGTCGCATTTCTACGGAAAATGTCACCTTCGGCTGACACTAAAGCGACCCAAGATGAACTCGCAAAAAATCCGCTTGCCATTCTTCCTTCAACGGGTTTTGGCCCTCTAGTCATTAAAGAAATCGAACTCGTAGGCAATTACGCCGTCAGATTTGTATTTTCTGATGGGCACACTGCGGGAATTTATTCTTGGGATTATCTAAAAAATTTAGAGCCACCAACCGATGGATAAACTTTGCATAGAACCAATCAAAGAGGCAGTTACGCTTGAGGGCATCCCTCACAGCACCCCTTTTCAGTGCGCGATAACCGTCCAACCACACCAGACTTCAAATGAAGTTAACCACGTGAACAACATCGAATACCTGCGATGGATCGACAAGGCATCGCAGTTGCATTGCGATGCATGCGGATGGACTAGAGAAAAATTATTGCAAAAAAATGTCATGTGGTTTGTCGCACGTCATGAAATTGACTACCGCGCAGAAGCAACTTCAAAAGATGACTTACTACTTACAACATGGGTAGACGATATAAAGCGCGTGAAGTCTTGGAGAACCACACAGATTCATGCAATCAACAATGGCACACAGGATGCCAACTCAACACACCGTTTACTATGCCAATGCAAAACACTTTGGGTGCTTGTTGATCTTCAAACAAGACGACCAACTTCTATATCAAATGAAATGGGTAATGCATTACAACCGCTTCAAAAACCACGATTGGCGCACACATGAATGTCGCAATGATCATGTCGAAAGATCGACTAAATCAAGAAAATGCCATGCTTAACCGACTTGTTGTTGGGCTTATGGACAGTGGAAACAATGTCATCCGAATCGTCCCCACATTTGATTCTGAAGAATTGCCGTTTTACGAAAACGCTGTTTCTCTCGCGACGCGGATTACAATCCCAATTCCTGTTTCGCGATTACTTCGTGCAGAACGAAAAAGTTGCCTTACCGAACAATGCAAAAAATATGAAGTCGATGCACTCGTAAGTTTTGGCAAGGACGCGCTTGAAGCAGCAATTGACGTTGGGACCTCTTTAGATATTCCTGTGCTTTGCGAAGTGCTTTCTATGAGTGAAGCATCGCGCGTTCGAAAAGGCAAACCAATTTGGAGATGGCTCGCGCCAACGCCAAGTATGGAAGAAACGATTACACGTAGAGTGGGAGAAGACCGCGTTGCACTTGTGCCGATGGGCGTTTCTAAACAATTGATAGAAAAAGAAACATCCGAAGCCGGTCAACACAGTCAATGCGCCGTTGTACTTGATGCAGGTGGTGACTTGAAGCAAACTGCTTCTGTACTTAAAGCATTGCAAAAATATCCAAACGTGCACATTTTCCTAGAATTGTTTGAAAAGTCTAATCGTCGTGTCTGGAAAATGATTCATCAACTTGTGATGCATGACCGCGTGACTTGCCTGCTTGATATTTCATCGTTACGCTCATTGGTCCCCCATGCGGATGTGCTCATTCTTCCGAACGCCAAGATGCCACTTCGCACTGTTTTGCTTGAGGCGATGGCGCAGGAAGTACCCGTTGTTTGCACTGCGGTCCCTGGATTTGACATGCTTGTTGATGAAGAAACTGCGTTTTTATCGAATGATTCATGGGAAAATTCGCTCACATTGGCGCTGGATGACACCACTATTGCACATCGAATTGGTAAAAATGGGGCGAGTGTAATTGAACAAAAATACGCCTCATCGGTCCAAATTGGCGCTTTTGAAGCCGCATTTACCCTAATTTAACTTTACCTCATGTTAAAAAGTGGATAGTGTCGAGATACATTCAATCTTTCTCCCCTCCGCCTCGCTGGCATGCTTTGGCATTGTTGGCGGGGCCTTTTTTTGCCTAATTTTAACTGACTCAGAGTCAATAAATATTCCAAGTAAATTTATTGGGTTTTAGCTGAGAAGTTTTCGAAGCGTGCGAAGACCATGTTCTAGCTTGTCTTCAGGAACAGCGTAACTGATTCTGAAATGGGTATCGTGCTTAGAAAAAACATCACCCTGAATAACAAGAACGTCCTCTTCAACAGCTTTGGAAATAAATTCAATACCAGTCATATCATGCGCAACAGGAATTTTGGGA
>CAWLAZ010000088.1:0-6553 GCA_963854955.1 Phycisphaerae bacterium
CAAAGTGAACTTTTCGAGTCGATGATTGCAAAATCAACATCCGCGCCTTCGCTGCGACCTATCCAATCAGCTTGCATACGAAGTGTTGATTGTGGCCAATCTAGGCCTTTTAAATCATCAAGCAATCGGTCTGCAAATGCCGTAATTCTAAACATCCATTGACGTAATGGTCTGCGTACAACGGGGAATCCGCCGCGTTCACTTAGCCCATCGATAACTTCTTCGTTTGCAAGCACGGTACCAAGTTTTGGACACCAATTTACTATTTGCTCGCCGAGGTAGGCGAGGCGATGGTCGTTGATGTACGAAGTTTTTTCCGCTTCGCCCATATCATCCCAATCGCTGTCGATAGCGTGTATTTCGCCTGCGTTTAAACCATCAACAAGTGTCGAAATTGGTTTTGCTTTTTTTTCTTTTGGGTCAAACCATGCGTTGTATGCTTTAAGCCAAATCCACTGCGTCCATTTGTAATATTCAGGGTCGATGGTTGCGAATTCACGCGACCAGTCATAACTAAAACCAATGCGTTGCAGTTGTCCACGGAAGGTGTCGATTGCTTTTCGTGTGGTTGTAGCGGGGTGCACGCCAGTTTCGATGGCGTATTGTTCTGCGGGTAAACCAAACGCGTCCCATCCCATCGGGTGAAGCACGTTGTACCCTTGCATTCGTTTGAAACGAGAAATAATATCACTGCCAATGTATCCAACAGGGTGGCCAACATGTAAGCCGGCACCGCTTGGATAAGGGAACATATCAAGGCAATAAAATTTCGGTTTTGAAACATCGAAGCCAGCATCGCCGGGATTCCCGATGATGTTTAAACCATCGTCTGCCCACTTGGCTTGCCAGCGAGATTCAAGTTCATTCGCTACGAGCGCGCAATAATGATGGGATTCTATTTGTTCCGTTTTGCAGTTCATTCGTGGTACAGGATACTGCAGGAACGCTTATCTTTTCGCTGCTATCTTCGCAAGATGCTTTTTGGTATCGCCCACTAGATAGAAACTACCTGTAACACAAATTAGATCTTCTCGGCTTGCAGCTTGCGCAGCAATTTCAAGGGCTTCTGGGATTGTTTCGGCAATTTGTGTCATTTTTCCGCTGATTTCAGCGAATTGCTTTTGAAGTTGTTTCGGCTCTGCGGCACGAGGATTGCCTTTTGCTTTTGTAAAGATGATTTTGTCAGCACCAAGCGCGATTTTATTCAGCATGCCAGTGACGTCTTTGTCTTGGCAACACCCAAAGACACACACCATTGAATCGTAGGGGATGTGAGCGCCTATGGACTTGATGAGTGTTTGTAATGATGCTGGGTTGTGCGCACCGTCAACAATAATTTGTGGACGTTGCCAAACAACTTCCATGCGGCCTGCGATTTTCGTTTCAGCAAGTGAGTTGTATAACGCAAGATCTTCGAACGTAAAACCAAACTTCTTAAGTTGGTCAACCGCGGAAATCGCAAGTGCACAGTTCGTCGCTTGATGTTCGCCATAGAGCGGGACGGGGATGTGCATGTATTGAGATTCTTCAGTAATGACACAAATTCGTGTGTGTTGCTTACCGTCTGATCCACCACCAAAACGTGCACTGAATTCAATGTCATTTGCGATAATGCGAACTTCAGTTTTTGTTTCTTCCGCGCACGCCTTTAAAATTTCAGTAACTTCAGGTGTTTGGTGTGCGCTTATTGCAGGCACGGACGATTTGAAGATACCGGCTTTTTCTCGTGCAATTTCTTCAACGGTGTGCCCAAGAATATTCGTGTGGTCAAGGTCAATTTTTGTAATCAGCGTAATGAGCGGGGTGATTACATTAGTAGAATCAAGGCGACCACCAAGACCAGTTTCGATAATGGCAATATCAATTGCTTGGTCTGCAAATTGCTTGAAGGCAAGGGCAGTAATAAGTTCAAAGAAAGTGGGGGTCAACTTTTCTTTGTTTGCAGCGTCGACAATTTCTTTAAGTAGAGTTGTGAACGTTTCTTCCTCAATCATTTCGCTGTTGACAACAACTCGTTCACGTATGTCCGTGAGGTGTGGGGATGTATATTCACCAACGGTGTATCCATTTCCACGCAACATGGAGGAGAGCATTGCAACAGTTGAACCTTTGCCGACCGTGCCAGCAACGTGGACCAGTGGAACCTTATCCTGCGGGTTGCCGATGGCGGCAAGCAAAGTGCGCATCCGATCAAGCTTAAATGTAGTTTCGTCGTACTTGACGACGCGCATTCGCTCGAAGTCTGTCTGCTCAAGCAGGTACGAGACAGCGGATGAGAATGACTTTATCGCTGTCTTTGCGTTAGATTTAGTGTTTGTCCGTTTTGGAGTCGATTTCTTTGTGACTCGTTTTGCGGTTTTCTTTTTTGTTGTTGTCTTTGAAGTAGCCATAGCCGTGCTATCCTACCATATATCAGTTTTTAAATCAAACGGGCTATTGTAAACACCTGTAAAATATGCACTTACGTTCAAAATGAGGTTTTGTTAGATATGTCCAATATATCCATGTTGCTTGAAATTTGGCGTGTTTTACGGATTCAGGGCGGTTGTATTCAGGCATTCGGTGCACTACGGGCAGTGCTGCTGAAAGGTACTAATTTGTGTTTTTGCGGTTGTCAGGGGACGGCCCCAGCGCGCCGTTGGCTCGTAAAGGTGGAAAACTGTTCGTTGAATGAGGTTTTATCGTGATTACAGTAGGTGAATTCAGAATGAAGGAAGCGGAAAATTGCGTCATTATTGATACAAAGTGGCCGTCTATGGGTTTGCCTATATTTTTGTCAAGATTCGATTTCGATGAATCAGAGCCAGCGGGCAATGGAAGACGCTTTGGCTTGCAGCGTAAGTGGAGAGTTTGTACATGACAATTGGGCGGCATCAATCTGAAGATGAACCGACCATTGAAGTAACGGAAACAGTTTCTATTGAGGATGAACGTGTAGCCGATTTAATGTCGCACACAATCGATATCCCCGCGCTTGCAGCGGCGATCACAAAACAAAAAGCAGCCGATGCAGCCGACACACTTGAAGATTTAGCTGATGACGAAGCTGCCGAGTTGATTGGACTGATGGAAGATCAGGCAGCTGCGGATGCGCTCGCTGAAATGGAAGTGCCGCTTGCAGTCACCATCATTGAAGATTTATCAGAAGATGACCACACTAACTACGCAGCAACACTTCTAGCACTTCTTGCACCGGATGATGCTGCAAGTATTATTCGTGGCCTAGATCTTAAATATATCGAGCCCTTGTTTGTTTCGATGCCGGTGGGATATGCTCGAAAACTCCGTCAACTCTGCGATTACGAGGAAGAATCTGCAGCAGGAATTATGACGACTGACTTTGTTTCGCTTTCAGAAGAAATGACAATTACAGAAGTAGTCGAGGTGTTACGAGAAAGAGAACTTCCAGAACATGTACAAGACCTACCGGTTATAGATAAAAACGATGTGCTTGTCGGGGTTATAAGTTTGCGCGCATTG
Source organism: Phycisphaerae bacterium (assembly GCA_963854955.1). GTDB lineage: Bacteria > Planctomycetota > Phycisphaerae > Phycisphaerales > SM1A02. The sequence goes on from CAWLAZ010000088.1 coordinate 3,481, forward strand.
TTGATCGGAATTTCAGATGCAACTGTTGCACAAACGATGGAGCTTAAAATTGCCGCAGTGCATAGCGATACAGACAGAGAACAAGTTGCTCGCGAGTTCGATCGGTACGGATACGAAATGCTCCCCGTGGTTGACGCGAGTAATCGCTTGCTTGGCATTATTACCGTGGATGATGTTATTGATATTATTGAAGAAGAACAAACGGAAGATGTTCAAAAGACAGTTGGTGCTGGCGCTGGCGAAGCGGTCTACTCTGGTGTTGGAGAAAAACTTAAGGGGCGCATGCCTTGGCTGGTTGTTTCTGCTGTGATGATGATGCCAGCGACGTATGTTGTTTTAGGTTTTGAATCTATGATCAAAGAGGTTGCACTTCTTGCAGTTTTTATGCCGCTTATTGCAGCACTTGCGGGTAATGCAGGGCATCAGGCGCTTGCGGTCACACTACGTGGCATTGTGCTCGATGAAGTACGACCAGACAGAATTTTCCCACTTATTCGCCGCGAACTTATCGTTGGCCTTATTACAGGAACAACTATCGGCGGCATGGTCGCACTGCTCCTCTGGTTCTTCGGAGACGGGGAATTAGAAACACGACTAGGTATTATTTTTGCTTGCGCAATGATTGTTTCGATGGGTGTTGGCACATTGACGGGTGCTGCAATTCCACTTCTGATGAAGCGAGTTGGTGCTGATCCAGCACAAGCATCAGCAATATTTTTAATTATGATTACAGATACAATGGCGTTTTCTACTTTACTTGGCTTTGCTTGGGTCGCACTCCGATGGGTGCAAGGAACATAACAGATGAATCAAGATATTGATCGTATTTTAATTGCTCGCGGGGCCATCTCAGACCGCGTACGTGAACTTGGTGAAGCGATAACTAAGAACTTAGAGGATGTTGGCGAACATGAAATCGCACTCGTAGCAGTTATGACAGGTAGTTTGATTTTTGTTGCGGATTTAATGCGGCACTTGCCAATGAAGATACAAATTCAACTTATGACTGCGAGCAGTTATGTTGGCAAGAGCACAAAAAGTAACAACGACCCCATGCTCGGGAAACTTCCAGAAGTAAAGGACATGCATGTTTTACTGGTGGATGACATTCTTGATTCTGGAAAAACATTGACTCGAATAAGAGCAGAACTAGAAAAATTACAGCCAAAGTCAATACAGTCCTGTGTGTTGTTGCGTAAAAAAATAGATTCTGCCATGCACGTGCCGTGTGAGTATGTTGGCTTTGATATCGAAGATGAATTTGTTGTTGGCTATGGGCTTGATTACGATGGGTATTACCGCAACCTTCCTGATATTGGAATTATTTCACCCTAATGTTTTGTCGCGGGTATGTTCGGTTCGCAAACTTAAACACTTCGAAACAGAACCATTTAATTATCCAGGGCTTGGGACCGTTTCAAGCACTTGTTGCATAATACGACGCGTTGTGTTGGTGTCGCCATCTTGCATATATGTCCTACTGACGACTCGGTGCGCACAAACAGGAAGCACATTTGAAACGACATCTTCTGGAATGCAATAATCACGACCATGCAGCAGTGCCGTTGCTTTTGCTACTTGCGCAAGTGCTAAGCCGCCCCGTGTACTTATGCCAACCTGTAAATCTTCAGTATGTCTTGTGGCCGATGCTAACGCAATGATATACGCAACAAGTTCGTCTGCAAGTTTAATATCGTCTACGCTTTTTTGTAATGACTCAACTTCATCCGTGGACATCAATGGTTGTAATGTTTGCAATGAATTGCGAAGCGGTTGTTGTTGAATAATTCTAGCTTCATCATCAGGTGAGGGGTAACCCAAGTGAATTCGCATGAGGAACCGGTCGAGTTGATTTTCAGGTAGAAAATACGTACCTTCAAATTCGTATGGATTTTGTGTGGCTATGATCATAAAGGGCGATGGCAATGACCGAGTGACACCATCAACAGTCACAGAGTTTTCACTCATGGCTTCGAGCAACGCGGACTGTGTTCTAGGTGTTGTTCGGTTAATCTCATCTGCAACAATAATATTGTTGAAGATAGGGCCTTCTCGAAAAATGAAATCGGTATTCGTTCTATCAAACATACTTACGCCGGTAATATCACTTGGAAGTAAGTCTGGAGTGCACTGTATACGCGCAAATGTACCCTTAATAGATTTCGCAACGGCGCTTGCGAGCACAGTTTTGCCAACGCCGGGCACATCTTCTATAAGAATATGTCCTCTAGAAAGTAAAGTTGTAATGATACTATCGATTGCGAGGGTGTTCCCCATGTACACTGATGCAATGTTATGTCGTAATTTTTGTAGTTTTTGTAAGGCGTTATCGTTCATAAGTACACACGAGTATAGCGTACAGCCATACCCCCTTTATAGGGGATAGCGCTTAAAATAAGACATAGATGAATAATGACCCGAAACAAATATCTCCAATAGCAGAAAGCATCAGCGATATGCAAGTCGCGCTTTCTTTACAGTGTGCGCGTTGTGGATATGAATTGCGCGAACTTGCCGCTGATTGCGATTGTCCAGAGTGCGGCGAACCAATTCGATTAACGATTATTGAAGTAATCGATCCGAGTTCACGAAGACTAAAGCCAATTCATAACCCAACATTAACAGGCAATTCAATTGCAGGCGTTGTACTGTTTTTCTTTTTTGCAGTAATTTTATCTGTGATTGCAATTTTGTCTAACTCACCGGATTCGCTTCCGATTCCTGACATGGTGTACGCAATTCCATCGAGCATTTTAGTTTGGGGATCTGCAATTTTATCAATTATTGCAATCGCCTTCCTTGTGCCAATTATGAAAATCTGCCAACTAAACCAACTTGCTCGATGTCGAAAAGGTGTTGTGTTGACATTCTTTGGTCTTTGGTTTTGGGCATTCAGTATGGTTGCCATTGCGCTTATGATTTTGAGCGGAAGTGCAAAATCAACAGGGGTAACTATGTTGCTCGATACTTGCATTCCCGTCATTGCAGCAGGCGTAGTCTTTACTGGTTTTAAACATTTGATTCCTCGCCTCGGACAGCGGTGTCGTGCCTTTAGACAAGCCCAAGGAAGTCG
>CAWLAZ010000089.1:0-6486 GCA_963854955.1 Phycisphaerae bacterium
TTGGGTACCTTCTTGCAGGGACAATCGTTGGCCCGTCAATGCTTGATTTAGTAAACTCGGACAGAGCTGCGATTGTTTCTATCGCTGAGATAGGCGTTGCTTTACTTCTGTTTACAATCGGGCTTGAAGTAAATGGCCAACGGTTAAAGCAGTTACTCGGTAGGGGAATGGCGATTGGCATTTCTCAAGTTCTTTTTACAGGTTTTTTTGGGTATGCAATTGCAAAGTTGTTTGGAGTTTCAACAGAATCATCTTTGATTGTTGGCGCGATGGCAGCGTTAAGTTCAACTGCAGTGGTTTCTAGGGTTTTGCAAAATAGAAGTGAGCTCGATGCGCCTCACGGCAGACTGACGTTTGGTGTGTTACTCGTGCAAGATTTAGCAATCGTGCCGCTCATGCTTCTTGTTGCATTCTTGCAAGAGACTCCAGAAGAAACGAAAATAGTCGCGCAAGTGGGCGTAGCTGGCGCAAAACTGGTTGCACTGTTTGTCAGTATCGCCTTCGTTGGTTTGCTCGTTCTTCCTCGATTTTTTGGTGCTGCCTTAATACGTCGATCCAGTGAGTTTCCCGTCATTCTTGGTATTGTTACTGCCCTTGCTTCTATGTGGCTCGCCGAGGAATTGCAACTTTCACCAGCCCTCGGTGCATTTATAGCGGGATTGATTTTAGCAGGCACGCCTTTCGCATCACAAATTCGTGGTGACATGGCGCCTTTGCGTTATATTTTCTTAACACTATTTTTTGCCTGCACCGGCATGCTTGCTGATTTGCCATGGTTGATTGAGTCATACCATTGGCTTTGGACAGCAGGAGTTGTCGCAGGAATTATTGTTGGTAAAACAGTTATCGTTTGGCTTGTCGCGATGATGCTAAATCAACCAAGGCGAGTTTCAATTGCTGCAGGTTTATGCCTCGCTCAAATTGGCGAGTTTAGTTTTGTCATTGGCGCTGAAGCAATGAACTCAGGATTACTTGATGTAAACTTATTCCAGTTACTTATGAGTTCGTCGTTGATTACCCTTTTGATTTCGCCGTTTTTAATAGCTAGCGCTCGCCCAATAGCGAAAAAAATAGATGTAAGCCTTGGTGGCAGCAGTGTAATCGAGTCAAGTGAAGAGATAAAAACAATTCAAAACCACGTAGTCGTTATCGGGTATGGCGTCTCTGGGAAACGCGTTGTTGCGGATTTACTTGAGTCGGGGCAACTGGTTTTAGTGATTGACATGGGGCCAATCGGTGTGAACCAAGCTAAAAAAGATGGTGCGATGTCGTTGCTTGGTAATGCGCAGCGCCGTGAAGTATTAGAACACGCGGGTTTAAGAACGGCGAAGTTGCTGATATGTACATTGCCGGACCATCGCGCTTCGGCACAGACAATTCAGCAAATCCGTGCCTTTATGCCAAACATTCCGATCATTGCACGCGCAAGGTACTCCATTTATGGAGTGCAATTAAAACAAGCCGGTGCCGACATCGTTGTCGATGAAGAAAGATGCGTTGGCGATGAAATTACGAAAGAATCGTTGCAACAAATAGGTTTATAATCCGGGAGCGAACCCTCTTCGCATTGTATTTTCGCAAATCGCACGTGGTTCAACAAACTGCAACAGATAATCGCAACCGCCAGCTTTTGATCCAACGCCCGACATGCCGAAACCGCCAAATGGTTGTCGTCCAACAAGCGCACCAGTTGATCCACGGTTGAGGTACAAGTTTCCGACTCGAAAGTTTCGCCGTGCTTTCTCAAGGTTCGCGGGCTTTCGGCTATAGACCGCGCCGGTTAATTTGTACTCTGTTGCATTAGCAACTTCAAGCGCTTCGTCAAAGTCCTTGACTCGGATGACAGCAAGTACGGGACCAAAAATTTCTTCCTGTGCAATGACGTCGTTACCCTTAATGCCTGAAAAAATATGTGGTGCGATGTAATCACGACCAGTTTTTTCTTCTAGCCCCTCAGGGATAGGTTGTGCAAGTTCGAGCTTGCCTTCTGTTTTACCAATTTCGATATATCGCTTAATTTCTTTCGCGGCGTTGGCATCAATCACGGGACCGATGTCGGTACTGGGTTCCATTACATCACCAATCACAAGTGTTCTTGATGATTCGATGAGTCGTTCAAGGAAGGTGTCATGCGCAGAATCGACAACGATAACACGGCTGCATGCAGAGCATTTTTGGCCTTGGTATCCGAAGGCGCTTTGTCGCACGCCAAGAACTGCTTCATCTAAATCGGCAGAGGCATCAATGATAATTGCATTTTTTCCACCCATTTCACAAATCACTTTTTTCACAAATGGCTGCTCAGTTGGCACCTTGCCGGCTGCTTCTAGGATGTCTAGTCCAACACCTTTTGACCCAGTGAATGCGATGATTGCAACGCGTGGGTCGCGAACCATCGCGGAACCAATAATGGAACCTGGGCCCGCGGCATACTGAAGCACTTCCTTCGATGCACCGGCTTCCCAAAGGATATCACAGATAAGTTTTGCTATACCGACGGTCTGCCCGGCTGGTTTTACGATGACAGTATTTCCTGTTACGAATGCCGCGACGGTCATCCCACAGAAAATTGCTGAGGGGAAATTCCACGGGCTAATAACAGCACAAACACCACGCGGTTGGTAGAATTGTTGGTCAAGTTCTCCAATGAATTCACCAAGGCGTGTGTATTCGAAAAGTTGTGGAGCCATTCGTGCGTAATATTCACAGAAGTCAATCGCTTCACAAACTTCACCATCGGCTTCGCGCCATGTTTTTCCTGCTTCTTGCATAACAACGCCGCATAGCTCGTCGCGTCTTTCACGCATTAATTGTGCGGCTTTTACAAGAATTCCAGAGCGTACCAGTGGGTCTTCAGCACGCCAAGCGGGAAAAGCATCGTGTGCTCTATCGATTGCACGTATTGCTTCTTCTTTAGTTGAGAGCAGGGTGACTTCTGGAACTTTAGAAGCCTCAATTGCTCGCGCAAAATCATCTCGTTCTTTTTTAATAGAGAAGTCACGATACGACTCAGTAAAGAATGGTCTGCCATCGCCAACGCCTTCAACGGCGACAGAAAGACGATGGCGTTCTGGCGCATCTTCTATTCTTTGGACGCCTGGGTCTCTTTCGGTATGTTGTACATGTGGAGATGCAAGCAAAATTGAAGTATCAGCATCATCCACAAAACTACTGCGAAGCCATGATTCGTTTGATGTATTTTCGAGCAATCGACGAACTAGGTACGCCATACCGGGAATCATTTCACCAACTGGAACATACTCTCGAAGTCGAATGCCGTCTTCGAGTACACCTGCCTTTAGTTGGTCTGCCATACCGCGTAGCATTTGAAGTTCAAGCGCTTCGACGGGCAAGCCGTGTTTTTCTAGTAACGCAAGTGCCGTTGCGATGGAACGAATATTATGTGAACCAACGGCCAGTTTAATGCCGCCTACGTCTTGGACTTTTGGTGTAGAGGCAATGAAAAGTGCAGCCATTCTTTCAAAGCAAGCATCTGTGTCTATTTTCCTGCTCCATACGGGCACGGGCCAACCCATTTCTTCAGCATGAATTGTTTCGTAATCCCAATAGGCCCCTTTTACAAGGCGAACCGTAACGACCCGCCCGGTTCGTTCGGACCATTCAATAATTTTATTTGCATCTTCATCTCCGCTTCGCAAATATGCTTGCATTGCGATACCTGCGGTGAAATTGATTTCGTCGCAACATTTCATGAAGAGATTTAGAGTTAAATCTTTGTATTCAGCTTGCTCCATGTCAAAGTTTATGAACGTGCCATTCTTCTCGGCTTCTTCAAGAATGGGGCGGAGTGCTTCGAATAAACCGTTCACCGATACATCGTGTGCGATTGGGTCGGTGTTCGCGAAGAGCGAGCTAATTTTAATAGATATATTTGTTCTTGGAATAGGACCAAGGTGATCACTTTCGAGCAACGAGTTTTCTTTCCAAGAAGAAACAGTTTTTGGCAAGTTTACAAGTAAATCAAGGTACCGCTGTCGATACTCTTCCGCTTCGTTATCGCTTACGCAAGCTTCACCGAGCAGGTCAACAGAAAAGGCAACGCCTTCTTTCCAGATAGTTTGCAATTCTGGGAGCGCCGATGCCGCATCTGTTCCAGCGATGAAACGCTTTGCCATCTTTGTGATTTGGCTTGTGACAGTTTTAGTCATTGTGCCTTGCGCTAATCCGCCTGCCTTTAAACCAATGCTAAGGCCAGGTGGCAATTTGACATTTGGTTGTGTTAAATAATCAATAAGATGGTCATGCACTTGTTCTGGTGTAACGAGCGTTGGAAAGGTATCGACAAAACGGAACAGTTGAATTTTAAATTCTTCATCTTCCATCGCCCAATCCATAAGTTTGTCAGACCAGAAGGCAGTGGACAACCATGATTGCTTTTTTGCTCTTGCGTGGTCAAGCAGTTTTTTGCCAATTTCTAGGATGCGTTTTTCGGTTGCTTCGTCAAAAACGCTGGTTGTGTTTATTGTTGAAGAAACTGATGAAACAGTTTGTTTATTTTTTCGTTTAAAGAATGCCATAGGTCGTACATTCTATCGAAGTAATCCCTACTACGTTAGCATTTGATGGCACGTAAAAACCGGTCGTCACCGTGCCTGTCTCTGAGGATTTTTGCGTCTTTTAACAGTGGGTTTTCTTTTGCTAAAGTAAGGACTTCATTTTTGATGCTTGAGGCGATTTCAATCAAGAGTACACCCCCGGATAGCAGGTGATTTGGCCCATTTTGCACCAATGGTCGGATACTATTGAGCCCATCAGGGCCACCGGCGAGCGCAAGCTTGGGCTCCCATTCACCAACATTTTTATCAAGTGTTGCCATTTCAATATCTGGGATGTACGGGGGGTTAGAGCAAATAATCGTAAAGGGTGGAAGGTCAGAAATTGGATCAAGCATATCGCCATGAAGAAAGTCTATTTTTTCAAAAACGCCATGAAGTTCGGCATTCTTTTCTGCAAGAGCAAGCGCATCAATCGAAATATCGGTTGCGGTAAGTTCTGCTTCTATGTTCGATGCAATAGCAACAGCGATACAGCCAGTCCCTGTGCCAACATCGACGATTCTGGTTGGCGAGAATTTTATGTGTTTTGCATACTCAATTGCTTGCTCGACGATGATTTCTGTGCAAGTGCGAGGTATGAGCGTGGAAGAGTCCACGAGAAATTCCATGCCGTTGAACCACGTTTTGCCAACTATATATTGGACGGGCTCATGGTCGATGGTTCTTTTAACATATGTTCGAAGTGTATCTCTTTCGGCATCGGTTGCTATGCGGTCGACATTTGCATAAAGGTCAATTCGCTCACCACCAAACAAATGTGTCAATAACATTTCAGAGATAAGCCGAGACGACTCAATCCCATGATCTTCAAAGTGCTTCGACATCCATTCGAGGAGCTTACGAGTGGTCCATTGGTCTGTGTTTGTTTGTGTCACCCGAGGATTGTAGATTGGATTTCGAGAAAACGACTAACAACCTGCTGTTTTTCGGCAAGCTTTTTTCGCAATTTCTACAAGTTGATCAGTTCTGAATGGCTTGAACAAAACCGTGTGCATGCCTTCTTGGCTTGCGCGCATGATGGAGTGGTGGGGGTCATACCCAAAGCCGGTCATGAGTACGACCGCTTGGTTTGGCCACAGTTCAGTCGCGCACGAGAATACCTCATATCCGTTGCACCCAGGCATCCGAATATCCGAGATAATGAGATCGTACTGCGTACCTTTTCGATGCGCTTCTTTAAGTTTGTCGATAGTTTGTAATCCATCTTCACAAACGGTAACTTTGCATCCAAGTTTAAGAAGAACCGCTTCCACTCCTTCCCGAACAACTTCTTCATCGTCTGCAATGAGTACATTTTTGCCTGTCATTTCTGCATCGGGTCGAATAAAATTCGCACGGTCTGCGTCAATAATCGTTTGTGGTCCAGCGGTGCAAGCATCAAGGCGATGTTGGATTTCGTTTGCTTCGTCAATCAGTTTTTGTGCAAACTCTGGATTCTCTTTGAGCATTGATTCTGCGAGTGAGTGGATTTTTTTAAGTGGGTCATCGAGTTCTTCAAGAATGGTTTTTGCTAATTGCTCGTTGGTTGTATACCGTTCTATGACAAGTAAATCAAGTGTATGCATTGCACTAGCGATATACCGACCGAAAATTTCTGCAAGTTGACGGTCATTATCATCGAACGCATCTAAAGTATTTGATTCTGCATTAAAGACACCAATGATTTGATCATTAAGCCAAAGGGGAACGGTTAATGAAGATAATGCAGAGTCAAGCCCGTCTTTGTACAAAGGTTCTTTTGAAACATCAGGGCAAATATAACTTTTCCCAGTTGCCGCAACATTTCCGCAAATTCCATTGTCACTCTCTGCTGCACAGATTGCCTCGCCAATTTTAAGAGGCGATAAGTTTTCAGCAATCACGAGTTCAAGATTTCCAGAGCGTTGGTCAAGTAATCGAATTTCGAAGT
>CAWLAZ010000090.1:0-6435 GCA_963854955.1 Phycisphaerae bacterium
AACTACGATAAGATCGACGGGGTCGCTGAACTAAACGGTGTGCCGACAACTATCTTATCACCACTTCTAAGCACGACAGATATTCGAATAAATCGCGATCTCGGTCCGGTTATGGATGTGCAAGTTCTAAAAAATAAAGAAGATTCCAACCTTGGATTCCAGTTGAAAACCGAACATATTCTTGCAACCGGATTCTATAATTCACAGAGCAGCACACTGAGTGAAACAACTCTGCAGGCAGATGTACACAGTGATTTGCTGAGTAAAATTACTAACGAAGAACTCTCTGGAAGCGGGAAAGCGGTTCTGCATATTGACCAATATGTTCTTAACGGTACAAGTAGGGATGACAAGCCAGAGTGCAGTGGCGATTTTTCTTTTACAGGAAAATTACTTCATGCTCCCTCGAAAACATCTATTGAAAACTTCCAATCTGATTTTTCCGCGCAAATGAGAACAAGGTCAATCGGCATGTCAGGGACTGCTTCACTCAATGGTACTGATTCTAAGTTAAGCATTAATCTTATCGCCACAACAAAAAACAAACTGCACAAAGTTGAAGACCTCTGGAAAACAATCACCAAGAGGTTGCCTAAAGGAACAGGGCAACTAACCGCTTTAAATATTCCTTCATCACTTGTTCGTGGTTTTGTAACAAATGAGCAATTTGAAATCTTTACTCATTTTGGAAATCCTCTTTCTGCAAATGTTGTCTTTATTCCAAATGGGTTTAGGGTAGAGTGCGGTAGTCCAACGAGCGAGATGTTTGGCAATGTTGCACTCTCGGGCAACGAGATTAAAGGTATAGACAATGCTGAATTACACGTTCAATTAAACAAACAATCTGCAAGCGAGCTGTTTGGTATCGCATTCAATTCGCCATCTACATTCCATGCAATAATATCGACCGCAGATATGCAGGGGAACAGCGCGTTTACATTGACATACGATGTTGGCAAGCAACACCTGTTCACCCAAGGTACAACAACAAGGCAAGAAGATGAATCACTTGACCTACATGTTGCATGCACCGGCATCGATACAAAACTTCTTGATGCTGTTTTAAAGTGCGATGGAATACTCGCCGACTCTCTCGGGTCTCCGATTGCAATGGAGGCTATTGTTTCTAACATTCTTGATGAACCCATAATTCGCGCGGGGGGCACGGCGCCAAATGCTGTCTTTGAAACTGAACTCCACATCAGTGACGGCGCTCTGCGTACTGCAAAAGACATTCCAACTGCCATAGAATTGCACTTGTCGCCTGAACTTACCCAGCATTTGTTGAAAGATTTAGGTCCAGTGCTCTCTGATATTCGATCTGTTTCGCACCCAATACGGATGACTATTTTGAACGCATCTTCATCATTAGATTCTGACGTCTCCAAATTAAATGCAGTGGTCCAAATTGATATTGGCAAAGTCAAGCTTGACAGCGGTTCAATCACCATGAAATTGCTCCCCGTGTTCAACTCCACACATACCAAAAGCATCCCTGCAACATTTGATCCCATTCGTATGGATATTTCGAATGGAATTATCACGTATAAAGAGTTCCACCTAACACTTGATACTAAATACTCTATTCCCTATTCGGGCACGATCAATTTAGTCAATAGAAACCTGCACTTAAAATCTGCCGTGCCACTTACTGGTCTTGGTTACTCTATTAAAGAACTTCGCGGTTTAGCGACCGACATCGATGTGCCAATACTCATTACTGGAACAATCGATACACCCATCGCGCAAGTTGATCCAAATTTCGATTTGGGAAAACTTTTACAAAGTGCCGCGCTCTCCGCTCTTGGTGATGCAATTGGAGGCGTGCTTGGCGGCGACAAAGAAAACCAAGCACCAAACCCACTTGACCTTTTAGATGAATTGTTTGGGGACTAAATATGGCACGATGCGCATGGTGTGGAAATGACCCGATTTACGTTGCTTACCATGATGATGAGTGGGGAGTTCCTGAACACAACGACCAAGCGCTGTATGAAAAACTGTGCCTCGATGGATTTCAGGCGGGACTTTCGTGGATTATTGTCTTGAAGAAACGCGAAAATTTCCGAAAAGCGTTTGACAACTTTGATCCAGAAAAAATTGCTCTATACGGAAAACGACAAGTAAATCGTTTGCTCAATGATGCTGGCATTATTCGAAGCCAAGCGAAAATTAACGGCGCCATCACAAACGCAAAAGCATGGCTTGAAATAATGGAGGATGGCGAAGGATCATTCGATACTTTTTTATGGAAACATGTCAACCATAAAACAATCGTCAACAAGTGGAAAACAGATTCTCAAATACCTGCATCTACCCCGATCAGCGAAGCAATGACGAAGGATTTAAAGAAGCACAACTTTAAGTTTGTTGGTCCAACAATTTGTTACGCCTTCATGCAAGCGGTCGGCATGGTCAACGACCATGTTGTGGGTTGTCCACGGCATAAAGAAATAATGCAGTAATTACCTATATACAACCAAACACTTTGCAACCATGTCATGCAAGCCCTGTTTTTTTGATGAAAGCGCAACTACGAATAAGGTGATTGGTAAAAGAACGATGGATATGTACATGCCAGCGTATCGAAGGCTTGCTCTCCAAAAACCAATTTTATTTCCAGAGTAATCTACTACTTTCAATCCAAGCATTTGTTTACCGAGGGTTGCTTGTTTATGCGAACTGTCTAGCGAGGAGAAATAAATCCACCATACAACAAAAGTAATTAGTGTTTCATATACCGATGCATAAACAAATGTATCCGTAACTGTTTCTGCTGCATCAGGAATGATTGGCATTAGAAGCCCAAACAAGAACGAAAAAATCGACACTGCGATTATCTGAAGAATTAAGATCATAACGGAATCAACAAAAAATGCTAAACACCGAGTTATCAATCCTGCATATTTCATATTGTGGATTCCTTAAAAGTATGTCCAAACAGGGGCGTCTGCCTTACTGACGTTAATGTTTGCATCGGGCAGAAGTTCCAACAGTTGTTCCTTCAGTTTGGGTAAATACCCTCGTTCGCTGTTGGTGTGGCCTGTCAGAACAACGGTGCATCCTCGTGCGGTTGCGGCAACCACTTTGTGGTGTGTCATTTCGCCGGTTATAAAAACTTCGCAACCCTCATCAATGGCAAGTTCGCACACCGAGCCACCAGCGCCTGCGCATAAACCGATTGTTTGAACTTCCGCGCGATCGCCCAAACCAGCAGCGGGTGCCACGCGAACATAGCCAATGCCTAAATGTTTTTTTAGTTTTCGTGCAAGTTCATCAAGTTGCACAGCTTGGTCTAAATGAATTCGCCTTCCAACGCCCATTTCTCTTCGTGGCCGTTCACCAAGCTCGTGCACTTCAAGTGCCGGTTCTTCATATGGGTGGAATTGTCTGAGTGCTTGAATAGCAAGTGAAAGAGATGCTTTAGATACAACCATTTCAAATTTACATTCGGTGACTCGTTGCAACACGCCCGACTCGCCATGAGAAGGACTCGTGCCCTCACCACCAACAAACGTTCCCGTTCCAGAGGTTGTAAAAGAGCACTGTTCATAGTTTCCAATACGACCACAACTCACACTTGAAAGGGCGAGCCTAAGCGCTTCAATTTTATCTTCGGGACAAAAAGTAATCAACTTACATTCTTCGTTAGGCGGCAAATTGCCAAATGGACGAAGCGCGCGGACATCACCTTTACCAATTCCTTCAACAATCCAATCATTTACACCGCCTGTTGCTACATCAAGCGATGTGTGCGGGGAATAAATTGCAATCCTATGTAAAATTGCTTCAAAAACTACCCGCTCTTTGAATGAGCCGTCGGTCACTGATTTTAAAGGCTCGAAAATTGGAGGGTGATACGAAACAATTGCATTCGCTTTCATTGCTATCGCTTCTTGCAAAACTGCCTCAGTTAAGTCAATAGTAAGCAAAATAGAATCCGCAGACCATTTTTTTGATCCAACGAGAAGGCCCACATTATCCCAGTCGTTTGCAAGGTATGTGGGAGCGAAGGATTCGAAAGCCGATATAAGTTGTTGTGTTTTCATGATTGAATATGAGTAGAATACAACAGTCTGGAATAAAAGGAGACACACATGAGATTCGGAAAAAACATGCTTGAATCAACTAACCCCGCGCTAAAAAACCAAGAAGCGTGGCGCGAAGGAGTGCACGTATGCTCGGGCGTAGAAACTGCGACTATTGCTGGCGTTGTGAATAAAACGGGCATGCTTACTTCCGTCGCTGTTGCTGGAGGTATGTTTGGGATTTGGTTAACCCAAACGCAACCAAGTTTGGCTTGGCCACTTGGAATCGCAGGGTTCATTGCAACTATTGTTGTCTACTTCATGATTCTACGTAATCCCGCAAGAGCTAAATACACTGCTTGGATATATGCAGGCATACAGGGCGCATTCTTGGGCGTGCTTACCCACGCACTCGATTCCACACTTACAACTATGGGGTACTCCGCAATGGGCGGTCTTGCTTTACAGGCATTTGTTATCACCATCAGCGTGCTTGTTTCGATGCTTGGACTGTACTACTTTAGAATTTTACAACCCACAAAAAAGTTTACCGCTGCGGTGCAAGTGTTGACGCTTGGTATTTTTGTTACATACATGATTTCATTTGCCATGTCGATGTTTGGAACAGAGATGCCATTCCTTTCGCTTGGTTCTGCTATGGAAGGCGGAAGCACCGCACTCATCGGTATAGGCCTTAACCTGCTTATCCTTGGCGTTGCTTCATTGTGGCTGATTATCGACTTCGGTATGGTGGAGAAACAAGTCAAATCGGGCGCTCCAAAACAGATGGAATGGTTTTGTGCTTTCATCTTGATGGTCACCCTCGTTTGGATTTACCTTGAAGCGGTTAAACTTTGTTTTCGTCTAGCAATTATGTTTAGCAACCGCGATTAACAAATTAAAACACAGGGTCACAAGTTATATAGCCAATTTTTTGCCCTTCAGTTTCGTTGCCCAAAGCGCTATAGGCAATAAGTAAGTTCGCGATGGTGGAAATGATCATTGGTATTTAGTTGAATGGCCAATCACGACTGTTCGACTTGCTCAATTTGTAAATAGAGATTTTGATTGTGAATGGGTTTGGGATGCCCTTAACGAATACCATCCGCTTAATCTCCCATTTATAATCGAATGGTCCGATTAACGTTCGCCGTTAGTATCGATAGGAATTTCCTCAGCAATATCAATTCCAAAACCGTGAATGGCGGTTAGATGCTTAGGATGATTGGTAAGAAGTTTAAGTTTCTTCAAACCAAGGTCGCGAATAATTTGAACCCCTGTCCCGTAGTCACGGCGATCCATGGGTTTTTCAGCAACCGTTAAATCGGGCACGTTGACGTCGGATTCTGGACGCTGAATTTTTTGCAGACGGTCAATAAACTCATCTCCATACTGCTCGGGACGAAGGTATATAAGCACACCGCGTCCCGCTTCTGTAATCATGCGAAGCGATGCCCGCAATTCCTTTCCAGAAGTGTAATCCTCTGCATCAAAAATATCACCCAATAAATTGCGGCGATGCACACGAACAAGTGTTGGTTCACTGATTGGAATGGCGCTCCCGTATTCATCCATTTCTCCGACACCACCGACCGTGAGAGCAAGATGAGGAACTGCATCGATTGTGCTGTGGTAGGCAATCAAATTAAATGTTCCGTATGGCGTTTCGATTGGCGTACCGCATCTTGGTTCGATTCGTTTAACAAGACT
Source organism: Phycisphaerae bacterium (assembly GCA_963854955.1). GTDB lineage: Bacteria > Planctomycetota > Phycisphaerae > Phycisphaerales > SM1A02. The sequence continues at coordinate 5,739 of CAWLAZ010000090.1, forward strand.
TTCACGCGCAAGTCGATACTCAATAATCTGTTCCACCGAACACATTTTAAGATTGTGTTCTTCGCATAGTATTTCAAGGTCAGGAACTCGAGCCATTTCCCCGTCTTCTTTGACAATTTCAATAATTACCGCTGATGGTTTCAGCCCTGCAAGTTTACACAAATCAACGGAACCCTCGGTTTGCCCAGTACGCGCAAGTACGCCACCTGCGCGAGCGCGAAGTGGGTTGATGTGGCCGGGGCGAACAAAGTCATCTGGTCTGGAATTTTCATCAACGAGCAACTCAAGTGTTTTTACACGATCCCACGCAGAAATCCCGGTCGTCACATTGTGACGTGGGTGCCCGTCAACACTTATGGTGAATGGTGTTCCGCGTACGCTGGTATTATCTGCCACTTGTGGCCCAAGCTCCAGCCGATCGCAATCATCGCCCGTCATCGCTACGCAAAGATAGCCTCCACCGATTCGAGTGAAAAAATTTATTAATTCAATAGTGATGTGCTCAGTTGCAACAACAAAATCACCCTCGTTTTCACGGTTTTCATCGTCAATCAAAACAATGACCTTGCCTTGCCGCAAATCTTCTAGTACTTCTTCAATTTTCGCTAGTGCCATTTGCGTATTCTACACGGGGTCAGGCCACACTCAGAAAAAAAGTCAACAGGAGTGCCAAGTTATGTGAACCGGCATTGAGGTG
>CAWLAZ010000091.1:0-6402 GCA_963854955.1 Phycisphaerae bacterium
TGACTGCATGCCAAGAAGTGCCTGATTCGAACCATACATCGAAGATATCATGCATTTTTTCGAGCTTTGTCAAATCAATATTGTCGGGGTTGTCCCAATGCGTAAGCAATACTTCCGGTGGCTGGGCAAACCAACTGTCTGAGCCATGTTCTTCAAACACTTTTGCCACTGCACGAACCGTTTCTGGTGTCAATAAGAATGAACCATCTGCACACACAAATGCTGGAATCGGCAATCCCCAAGACCGTTGCCGAGACAAGCACCAGTCTGGTCTTGAATTAAGCATGCCACGCATTCGGTTTTGTCCCCAAGCCGGAACAAACGTAATATCATTTTCTGTTGCCGCTAGTGCCTTGGCACGAAGCGTCGTGTCGCCAAGTTTTCCATCCACAGCAACGAACCACTGTTCCGTAGAACGATAGATGACTGGAGTTTTACTTCGCCAATCATGGGGGTAACTGTGTGTGTACATGGACATGTGATAAAGATGGTCGGTCTCGCGTAATTTGTTTACAACGACCTCGTTCGCATCCCATACCGAAAGTCCTGCCAAAAACACTGGAACCGTTTCGTCGTAGATACCGTCTGCTTTCACAGGGCAGTAAATATCCAGCCCATTCGCAAGGCCAACAATGTAGTCATCTGTGCCGTGACCAGGCGCTGTATGCACCAAACCCGTGCCGTCTTCTAAAGTGACATGGTCGCCACTAACAATCGGACATTTTCTTTCGCAATACACATGCTCGTACTGCAACCCAACAAGCGCATCGCCTTTGCATGTGCCGAGCACTTCAGGAGTGACGCTCGTAATCGCTGCCACTTTTTCCAGTAACTCACTGGCAATAATCGTAACGTGGTCGCCAAGTCGTACAAGCGAATATTCAAAACGTGGCGATACTGCGATCGCCATATTGGCAACGAGAGTCCAAGGCGTTGTTGTCCAAATTAAGAACGATGGTATTTCATCAAGCGTGGCACTGAACGCATCAGCGACAGCATTTTTGTCTGTTGCATTAAAATACACAAAGACCGAAGGATCATCGCGATCTTCGTATTCAAGCTCTGCCTCGGCAAGCGCAGTTTCATTTGCGATCGACCAATGCACTGGCTTAAGTTGTCGATAGACGAGGCCTGTCTCCACGAGATCTGCAAACACTTCAAGCACAGATGCTTCATACTTTGGAACCATTGTCAAATAGGGATCATCGTAATCGGCAAGCGTCAACAAACTTTTCATCTGAGCCGTTTGCAACTTCACAAATTTGGACGCGTACTTTTTACATTCTCGACGAATAGCAATTCGACGCGCTTCGTCATTGAGTTCTTTAAGTTTTTCTATTTTTCCCGACTCCACCAAGTTTGTCATCACTTTGTGCTCAATAGGGAGCCCGTGGCAATCCCAACCCGGCGTGTATGGGCATTTTTTTCCAGACATAAGTTGCGTTCGGACAACAATGTCTTTCAATACTTTGTTCAGCAAATGCCCCACGTGAATAGAGCCGTTTGCGTACGGCGGACCATCGTGAAACACAAACGGTTTCGATTCTTGCCGCGATTCCTGAATCGCATCGTAAAGTTTTTCCTTATCCCAACGTTTTACCGATTGCGGTTCATTCTGTGCAAGGTTGCCTCGCATAGGGAACGTAGTCTTCGGAAGACTCAATGTTTTCTTATAATTTGGTGCTGTTTGTGTCATAGTAATTGCTTTTAATGTTCGTGCAGGATACTCGATTCACTGTGGTCTTCGTGTGAATCTTCATGCGAATGAAGGGAGGAAACACCCCAAGCAATTGCGATACCAAGTATGAGCGCCATCGTCAAACTAAATCGGTCATGCCCATGAAATTGCAACTCCGGCAACAGGTCGCTCAGTGAAATACAAAGAAACATCCCCGCTGAAAAAGCGAGCGATGCAGCAATAGCCGCGTGGCTTACTTCACCACTAAGTTGAAACAACATAACGCCAATTGGTACACCGAGTGAAAAAAGAACATTCGCAAAATGCGCTTTTGCTTTTGCCACATGCGCAACCCGCATCATCGCAACCAAAGTCAAGCCGTCAAACGGCTTGTGCAAAACGATAGCAATAAATACGCCAAGGGCGACTTCCACCCCGCCTGCGCTCCACGCTGCGGCGAGTGCAACACCAGCAAGAACGCTGTGCAATGTCAGGCCCGTATAGGTGCCGATCCATGTCAATTTGTGTTCGTGACCGCAGGTATGTTCATGTTCCTGCCCATCTTCTGCAATCTCATGGCAATGCGATGGCAAAAAACGTTCGAGTAAAAATATAGTGAGAAAACCACCAAGTAACCAAAGCATGACTGTTTTTGTCTCGCCGTACGCAAGTGCTTCTGGCAATAAATCAAGAACGGCAATCCCTGCCATGACGCCGCCGATACAACTCATAGCCAACTGCATTCGGCGATGGGTTGGTTTAATGAGCATGGGCACAACCCCGCCAAGAAGCGACGCAGCAATAATTGAAATACAAAAGAGGAACAACATGGTACTTACTGTTTGTAATTATACGAAAAACAATGTTATCCTGTAAAAAACAATGAAAAACATCAATTTTTCATCGACTTTGCTGCATTTGACTTCTGGTAACGTATTGCGGTAAAAGAGAAGTATCAAAGTACCTTTCTGCAATAAGTGGCTTATCTGTTGCATGCATTGAATGAAAAACATTCGGGCAATCAGAAACCTGGGAACATGGCGGAGATACCAAAAACATTTCTGGCAAAGGCTGTTTCTGCATTTCCCATTCCCACCTTGCCAATAAGTTCTTCATGTAGAATAGGGGCATGAAGCAGGTAACTGCGGGCAAAAAGAAAAGCAAAGCCCCGAACAACCCATGGTCCACGCCAGCGATGCAACAGTACCGCACTATGAAAGAAGCACACCCAGAGTGCGTGCTCTTCTTTCGCATGGGCGACTTTTACGAAATGTTCGATGAAGACGCGCGAGTAGTTTCCAAAACGATCGGTCTAACCCTCACGAAACGCGGAAACGGGCTCGATATGGCTGGGGTTCCCCATCATGCTGCGGAGGGGTATTTGAGGCGAATGGTCGAACAAGGGTTCCGCGTTGCTGTATGCGAACAACTTGAAAATCCAGCTGAAGCTAAAGGCGTTGTCAAACGCGGCGTTACTCGCGTGGTTACTCCAGGCACACTTGTGGACGAATTTTTGCTCGACGAAACTAAATCCAACTTACTTGGCGCAATGGAAAGCGATGGAACGACCGTTTCTATTGCAGTAACTGAACTATCCACAGGCACGTTCGAACTGCATCAATGCCCCATGAACCGAATTGGTGACACACTTGAGCGGCTCGGTCTTTCCGAAGTAGTCATTTCGGAAGGCGACAACGAACTAGCAACCATCGCAACGCGTTTTGGCGTTGCACTAACACCAAGGCCAACTTGGATGTTTCACCTTGATGAAGGCAAAGCGTTGCTCGAAAAACAATACGGCGTAACAACTGTTGAGGGCTTTGGCTTAGCCATAGAAGATCCAAGAATTGGTCCAACAGGCGCTTTGCTTGCCTACCTAAAACAAACGCAAGCAGGTGAAACTGGTTTACCGCATCTTCGTCCACCCTCCATTGTCAACGACGATACCTTTGTTGCACTCGATGCAACGACTATTCGTTCGCTTGAAATTGAACAGACCATGAAAAGCAACGCAACAGAGGGCTCGTTGCTCTGGGTCATGCAGCGTTGCAACACAGCAATGGGAAAACGCTTGTTACGCCAATGGCTTTGCGAACCACTTGCAGACAAACTCGAAATCGAACAACGACAAGATGTGGTCTCTCATTTTATTCATGACGACGAATTGCTTCGCAAAACAAAAACAATGCTGGATAACGTGCAAGACGTTGCAAGAATAGCAGGACGCGTTTCCATGGGACGAGTCTCTCCAAGAGACATCGTTGCACTTGGCGCTTCTACCGTTGTTTGCGATGCACTTGCGGCTCTTCTAGATCACCCCGCAACGCACCGAGTGCATACGGAGTTACAAGCGCTTTCAAATACGCTCGTCCCTCTTGCCCAAACCATTCAAACGCAATGCATTGATGCACCACCTGCGCATATGCGCGAAGGTGGGTTATTCCGCGATGGCTTTGACACACAACTTGATGAAGTGAGACTGCTGCAACGCGACGCCGGTGTTTGGCTTGCCAAATATCAAGCTGAGCTCACCGAAGCAACTGGAATCACCACGCTTAAAGTTGGTTTCAATAAAGTGTTTGGGTATTACATCGAAGTAACACACGCACAAACAAGCAATGTGCCCGACACTTTTACACGCAAGCAAACGTTGAAAAATGCAGAGCGGTATATTACGCCAGAACTTAAAGAATTTGAAAACAAGGTGCTAAGCGCTGAATCTATCGCGATTGCGCGAGAAAACGTGTTGTTTTCTGAACTTTGCTCGCTCATCGCATCACACCTATCTTCTATTGCAAAGTTTGCTGACACAATTGCCACCATCGATACGCTTGCAAGTTTTGCAGACACCGCCAAAAAGTTTGGGTACACAAGACCAACCTTAGTTGAAGAACCAACCATTGAAATTAAAAATGGCAGGCACCCAGTGCTTGATCGTTTGTTGCAAGAAAATTTCGTGCCAAACGACTGCAAACTTGTGCATGAAACACTTGCACTTATTACGGGGCCAAACATGGCGGGCAAATCGACCTACATTCGCCAAGTTGCGTTGATTACGTTGCTTGCGCACACGGGAAGTTTTGTTCCTGCCGAGTCAGCAACTATCGGCATAGTCGATCGGATCTTTACAAGGGTCGGCGCAAACGATGAATTGCACGCAGGCCAATCAACGTTTATGGTTGAAATGGTCGAGACTGCGAATATTTTAAACAACGCAACCAAAAACAGTTTGGTTATTCTTGATGAAATCGGCCGGGGCACATCTACTCTTGATGGACTTTCGCTTGCATGGGCAATCGCTGAACAACTGGCAGCGCTCGGATGCCGAACACTATTCGCTACGCATTACCACGAGTTAACTACACTTGCAGATCGCGATAAAGCCATTACTAATTTACACGTCACTGTGCGTGAATGGCAAGACGATATCGTCTTTTTGTACGGCATTAAAGAGGGGCGAACTGACCGAAGTTACGGCATTCACGTTGCCAAAATTGCTGGCGTTCCTGAAGATGTTGTTACACGCGCGAACGAATTACTCGAAACACTGACTGTGCATACGCAACAAGCCAGCGCCGAAACATCGCAGCAACCTGTTGCGCCTCAAATGAGCTTGTTTACTGAATATTTGCCAAGCCCTCTTGTTGATGAGTTAAAAAATATCGACATAGATTCATTATCCCCAATGGAGGCATTCGAATTACTCCGCGATCTAAGCACCCGCTCCCGCAATTAATCTACCCGCGGTAGATAAAATGCTCTATTTTCAGTCCCCTACTCGCGGACAATTATTCGCCGTGTTTTAGACGTAAGCGAGTGCTTAATCGAAGCAACAATTGCACGCGTTCAAATTCGTTCAGCCATTCTTGCATGGTTGCATTAAATTCATTTTGTTCAATTACGATGCCAGGAATATCACATGCTGTACCAACCTGCCTTTTTGCGAGTGCGCGGTACCGTGAGAGAGTCCTATCACCAAAAATACTTACTAGCGCATAATCTTCTGCCATAAATAAAACTGTCGGCACTCGATTTCCTAGATTAATTTGAACTACATTTGAAAGTTCAATCGCTTCAGTTACATCTAACCACTGCATATCAATTTTTGGCGATGCACTTGCAATCGCTGCGAGCATAGGACACTGTGCACTGCAGTCTCCACACCACATTCCTGAGATGACGATTACTTTCATCTCGCGAACAAATGTTGAAAGTAGAGTTGTTTGCTGTTCTGTGAGTTGTACCTGGTCGCCTACCTTGCGCCAAACAATTGCATGGTCGGGAGAACTCGTTAGATAGTTCTCGTAGGGTACTCCAAGGTCAAACCACTTTTGCAACTCTTCCATTTGTAGTCCAATTGTCATGCCTCGTATGTTACCTTGGACTTGGCCAATACACCCAATCATTTTTTGAACCGTGCCAATCTAATGCACGCCTATCGTGTATGCCTCCGTCGTCCTTTTGATTAAAACCAACAGAGTAAATAATGGGCTGACCATCTTGCAACTTAATAAGGAGAGGATTTCCACTCCATACATCCATTGTTTCAGCTTTTGCAAGATCCACTGGCCACTTGCCCGTCGATACATGCATCTGAACTGCAAATAGTGCTGCAAGCGTAGCGTCTCTTTTACCACGGACAATCTCCCCTTGCATAATCGCTTTATCGAGGGCTGGTGTTAAAAGATTGACAAGAAAATACGTATCAAATACTGAGAGTGAAG
>CAWLAZ010000092.1:0-6367 GCA_963854955.1 Phycisphaerae bacterium
CCCTGTACGTTTAACTGTCCAACGCTCCGAGCACCTCATTTGCCGCAGTTAAGACAAGTGTGTCTTCGGTATCATCGCGTGCGATTTCGTTCAATTTGGCAAGAAGTTCGGAATCCTGATGCTGAGCAAGCATATTGCCTGCAACAATTACTGCGTTTCGACGAAGCATGCCAAGTTTAGCTCGCTTCATAGATGAACCACTGATATGCGCTCTTCGAGCATCTTCATCCCAATTGAGTACATCAAGTACATCAAATGCATCGAATTGAGATTCATATAAATCATGTATTGGCGCGAGTGACGAACGCTCATTGGGTTGATTATGCGGGCAGACCTCTTGGCAAATATCGCAACCAAAAAGCCAGTCGCCCATTTGTGAGTAGAAACTTGGGTCGATATCGGAACGATGCTCAATCGTCAGATAACTAATACATTTTCGTGCATCCACTTCCCAGGGTGTAATCGCATCGGTTGGGCATGCATCGATACAACGAGTGCATGTTGAACAAGGATCTGTAGGAGATGGCGTTGATGGTTCAAAGTTAGCGGTAGTTACAATAGCTCCAAGCAGCATCCAACTTCCAATCCCTTGTTCGATCAGCAACGTGTGCTTGCCCACAGAACCAATACCAGCAAGTTGTGCAAACTCTCGTTCCAAAAGTGGCGCAGTGTCAACGCACGCACGAAATGTTTCCTCTGGGAATTGTTCTTTCAAGATGTCGCAAATTGCATGCAGTCGTTTCTTCATCACCTTGTGATAATCACGACCTTGCGCGTACCTTGCCACTTTTCCCAAGCGTTTGCCATAGTCTGCTGATTCTGATGTGCCGTACCTATCGGCAACACAAACAATCGACCGTGCATTTTCCATTAATGCACGTGGGTCTAAACGAATTTCGACATTTCGCTCCATCCATTCCATCTCGCCGTGTTTCTTATCTGCAAGCCATTGTGTAAGTTGTACATCGTGCACGGAACGACTCGCTTCTGCAACTCCAGACTGTGCAAAACCATATTTCTTGCACAGGTCCGTTACAACTTTAGATTTGTGCCGCTGCATTAAAAACTTGTCGATTCCCCGTTTGAGACAAGTTCCAACTTTGCGTATTCAAGAACAAGATGTTTTACGCCGCCTTGAAAATGCACCGTGACGGTAGATCCACGTGTGCGTCGAATAATTCGTTGCACCTTGCCAAGGCCAAATCGCTTATGCCGAACAACAGATCCTGTTGTTATCTCTTGCTCGCAAGGACTTGGTGGATCGGCTTCCGGTATATCCCAGTTATCGACTGCCACTTCCTCAACTAACGATGTTCCGGACATTTCTCTAAGGAACCTACTGCCCATTGTTCGATTCGACATGCCACGCTGCGTTCTTCTTCTTGCATTTGTCAGAAGAAGGTGCTTACGTGCGCGCGTGACGCCAACGTAACAAAGCCGTCGCTCTTCTTCCATTTGCTCATTCTCAAATAAGGAACGTTCGTGCGGCAACACGCCTTCTTCCAATCCTGCAATGGCAACAAAATCGAATTCTAGCCCTTTGGCTGCATGCAGCGTCATCAGAGTCACTGCACCGTTTTTTGGATCAACGGCATCGGCATCACTCACAAGTGCCACGTGTTCTAAAAATGAAAAGAGCATATGCAATGGCGTAGGTGGCTGTTCTTCGTCCATCTCCATTCGTTCTTCAAATTCAGATGCTGCTGAAACAAGTTCTTCAAGGTTTTGCAATCGTTCCAGATCATCTTCTCCAGCATTTTTTGCATAAAACGCTTCAAGACCTGATTCGCGCACTACGCGTTCAACTAAATCCGCAAGGGAGCCAGCGGCGGTCAAACTTTCTTCCGACCTTCCGTCCACTTGCCATTGGTGACAAGTGGAGGCAAATTTCTTCATCGAAGTTACCGACCGAGCAGTAAAACCCCCTTCTTTTGATACATCCGAAATTGCCTCAAGCATAGAAACGCCTCGCATTTGTGCAAGTTGTTCAAGTCGATTAATTGAAGTAGCACCAATGCCGCGTGTAGGCATATTGATAATTCTGACGAAAGCAACATCGTCGTTAGGATTGACAAGCAATCGCAGATACGAAAGCGCTTGCTTGATTTCTTGGCGTGCATAAAACGCAGTGCCTCGAGCTACAACATACGGCATACCCTCTGAACGAAATGCGTCTTCAAGTACACGACTCAAGGCATTCACGCGATACAGGACGGCCATCTCTTTCAAGAGCACACCTTCGTCGCGTAATCGTACTGCTTCTTTCACGATTGCTTCTGCCTCTTCGTGTTCACCTTCAAGCGATAGCACTGTGGGCATGTGGCCGTCTTCAAGTTCGGTGTACAATTTTTTATCTTTACGTTTCGAATTAAACGCAATCAATTTTGCTGACGTTGCAACGATGTGGCCCGTCGAACGAAAGTTTCTGCCAAGAGGCACGACGGTTGCATCGCTGTATTGATCTTCAAAATCGAGAATATTAGAAATATCTGCGCCGCGCCATGCATACACCGATTGGTCAGGGTCACCAACCACACATATATTCCTGTGGTTTTTGGCAATACTGTCTGCAATGACAAACTGCGTGTGATTTGTGTCTTGGTATTCATCAATCATCAAATATTGATACCGATCCTGCATCGCTTGTTTCACTTCTGTATCTTTATGAAGCAACTGAGCTGTTTTCATAAGCAAATCATCAAAATCTACGGCGTCGTTCCCGCGCAATATATTTTCGTATGCTCGATAAATTTTAGCAATTGACTTTCCATAAAAATCAGATGCTTCGTTTTCAAATGTATCAACATCTATCAATTTATTTTTTGCAGAACTAATTGCAGCAAGCACCGACGCCGGTTTCCAATTTGAATCATTCAAACTACACGCACGTATAGCTGCTTTTGCTGCACTTCGTTGATCCGCCGTGTCGTAAATTGTAAACGTTTTCGTTCCAATAATTCTGTCACCCCAATCGCGAAGTACGCGCGCGCAAAATGCATGAAACGTAGAAACCGTCAATCCCCTTGCGTGTAATTCTTGCTCTTCAAGAAGCGTAAACACGCGTTCGCGCATTTCTTTTGCTGCTTTATTTGTAAACGTAAGTGCAAGGATTTGCCAGGGCTGCACGCCATTTGCAATTAGGTTGGCAATCCGTTTTGTTACAACTGTTGTTTTCCCAGACCCAGGTCCAGCCAATACTAACAGTGGTCCCTGTATATGCGTGACCGCATTTTGTTGCGCTTCCGTTAATGAAGTTGCCTTAGCATCCGTGCCCATATTCATTTCGACAGTGTAGTGGGAAGTTGCACGTGCCCGCCTCAAAAGCCGTTGTAAATCTTCAAAAAAGGGGGAATTCAAGAGCCCTTTTCGCAGAAGACAAGCTTTCCACAATCCTAATTTGATTCTCTCCCTTCCTAACTTCCGATAGATCGTGGATTTACAACACTTTTAAAAAGGGTACGATATTTTGTACTCTAGGACACTGCAGACCCAAGATGTAGTGGTACGATAAGCAAGTGTGGCAAACACTGTACTTCTGTATCTCTTGGAGAGGGAACACAGTAAAAAACAGGTAAAAAGTCACTTATAGTGTCGTTTTTCAAGGAAAAACGTGTGATTTGAGTTTTATAGGACGTTAGCAGGAGCGAGGTTAGAGCACATGGCAATAAATTGTGAGAACAGTTGTGAAGAAGCAAAACAACAGGAATACAAATTTTTCCTTATTGCTAAGTGGCTGCCGTTACAAAAACCATACAGATCTCTCATCCCCCGCATTCACCCCTCGGGGTAATCACACCCTTACGAAGAATTGACTTCATCAGAGCAAACAAGACAAACAAAAAAGTTACCAACCAAAGAAAAGCACGGAAGCAAAACAGTACAGATGAACATACAAAGACGATTTACAACAGCAGGCGAGAACGTTTGGGACACAGTTAACTGGTCCGCACGCACAACAAAAATTACAAACGCAGACGGTTCTGTAGTGTTCGAGATGAACAACGCGGAGATTCCTGCACAGTGGAGTCAACTTTCTGCTGACATAATGGTAAGTAAATATTTCCGCAAAGCGGGTGTGCCACAAACAAACGAAGACGGCACACCGCAAGTAAACGAAGACGGCAAAGCAGTCACTGGGCCTGAACAATCAGCGAAGCAAGTCATCCATCGACTTGTTGGATGCTGGAGAAGCTGGGGCGAATCACACGATTACTTCGATTCTCCAACAGATGCAGAAGCGTTCTACGACGAACTCTGTTTTATGTTGTTAAATCAAATGAGTGCGCCAAACAGCCCACAGTGGTTTAACACGGGCTTGAACTGGGCGTACGGTATTTCAGGTCCTGCACAAGGCCACTTTATTCCAGACCCAGCAACAGGAAAAGTCACACTCGCTGACGATGCCTATTCACACCCACAACCGCATGCTTGTTTTATCCAATCTGTAAGCGACGACCTAGTCAGCGAAGGTGGCATCATGGATCTTTGGATGCGTGAAGCACGTCTCTTTAAATACGGTTCTGGTACCGGTTCAAACTTTTCCCATGTTCGCGGTAGTGAAGAGCCACTCTCTGGCGGCGGAAAATCCAGTGGTTTGATGAGTTTCTTAAAGATCGGAGACCGTGCCGCTGGTGCTATTAAGTCTGGTGGCACAACGCGCCGCGCTGCCAAAATGGTTTGTCTTGATGTTGACCATCCAGATATTGAAGAATTTGTTTCGTGGAAAGTTCGCGAAGAATTGAAAGTTGCCTCACTTGTTGAAGGTATGAAGCATCTTTCGCCAGCGCAACAACAACAAGCAAAAGACCTTGGTCTAACCCTCGATTACGACTTTAATGGCGAAGCGTACCAAACAGTTGCTGGGCAAAATTCAAACAACTCCGTTCGACTTTCACATGATTTCCTTGAATCTGTCAACCGCGAAGAAAACTGGAATCTCATTCGAAGAACTGACGGCGAAGTCGCAAAATCTATTCCTGCTCTCGGACTATGGAACACTATCTGCGATGCAGCATGGCATTGCGCAGATCCTGGCGTGCAATTTGATACCTCTATTAATGACTGGCACACTTGCCCCAAAAGTGGACGTATCAATGCATCAAATCCATGCAGCGAATACATGTTCCTCGACGACACTGCATGCAACCTCGCTTCGCTCAACTTATTGAAGTTTTACAACAGCGACACACGCATGTTCGATGTCGATTCATTCGAACACGCCATTCGACTTTGGACAGTTGTTCTTGAAATTTCCGTATTGATGGCCGCATTCCCAAGCGAAGCAATCGCGCATCAAAGCTGGCAATATCGAACACTAGGACTTGGATTTGCAAACTTGGGTGCCATGCTTATGCAAGCTGGCATCCCTTACGACAGCGAAGCTGGTCGTGCCGTTTGTGGTTCCGTCACATCAATACTCACTGGACGCTCCTACGCAGTCAGTGCAGAAATGGCAAGTGAATTTGGACCATTCGACGGATTTGCCGACAACGCTGAAGACATGCTTCGTGTTATCCGCAATCACAGCCGCGCAGCAAATGGTGTTGCGCGTGACAGCGGCGAATACGAGAAAGTCCGACTTGCACCTGTTCCGATTAACCACGCACTCTTCCTTGATGATTCCATCAACATTACAAACGCAGGAGACCTACTCGGTCGAGCAGTACAAGCATGGGACGAAGCGCTTGACCTTGGTGGTCGACATGGTTTCCGAAATGCACAAGTAACTGTTATTGCACCAACAGGCACCATCGGCTTACTTATGGATTGCGACACAACTGGTGTTGAACCAGACTTCGCTCTTACTAAGTTCAAAAAACTTGCCGGCGGCGGATACTTCAAAATTGCAAATCAATCGCTTCGACCAGCGCTCCTCGCATTGGGCTACACCGCAATTGAAGTTGATCAAATCATGATTTACGTCATGGGCACGCTTTCACTCGAAACACCAATGCCAAAAACCGTTTCAGACGATGGCGAAGAAGTCGCATTCAATACATTCCTACTTGCAAATGGCTACACTGAAGAAGACCTTGCCACGATGAATGAAACACTGCCCACAGTGTTTGAACTTTCATTCTCCTTCGCTGCATGGACCATGCCTGAGCATGTTCTTAAAGCGCACGGTCTTACACGCGAGCAAGCAACCAGCGACCCGACTTTTAATGGCTTGCAATTACTTGGACTCACCAAAGATGAAATCAGCGAACTTAACCGACGAATTTGTGGTACGGGCACTATCGAAGGCGCGCCGTTCTTGAAAGAAGAACATCTCGAAGTGTTTGACTGTGCAAACCGTTGCGGCGAAACCGGCACACGGTATATTGCCGCTGAGGGTCACATCCGAATGATGGCCGCTTGTCAACCA
>CAWLAZ010000093.1:0-6305 GCA_963854955.1 Phycisphaerae bacterium
CGACCGGGCTTCGACGCAAGTTGAAGTGTGGTCGCAGGTCAAACGACTTGTAGCAATATTGACAGATCGCGCACTCAAAATGTACGCAAGATTGAATCTCCACGGTTTGATCGAAGTATGGTGAATGCAAAAATTTACTACTACAACATAAACGACAAAGATTGTCGTTCATCGCTTAACGGCGGTGAACGATATTCGTGTCACTCGTCGCCTAGCGGCGGCGATTGGCTTTGTTGGTGAATATATGTCAAGGGATACACCTGATCCCATCCCGAACTCAGAAGTTAAGTCTTGACAGCCGATGATACTGCTCAGCGGGAAAGTAGGTTATTGCCAACTATTTCAGCCCCCAGTCCTAACGGATTGGGGGCTGTCTTTTTGTATGACCTCAAAAATTGCTTAGTTATGTTAGATTTAATAGCCTGTTTTCTGCAATCAAAAGCAAAACGCAAGGTTTTGCGCAAAGTGACTGCCACTAGCGAAACTGCTGCTAGTGTCAGACCCGTCGAGATTGTCTCGAAATATTCCTAACTATCCTTTTTTTGGTGCTATAAATTAAATTTGGCTCATTTATTCACGTAAAGCAAAATAAAGCAGTTTTTTATTGGACATGCCTTGTGTATTTCAAGTACATTAAATTGTTCAAGAAGAGAGATAGCACATTTTTTACACGTGTATTCAATGTATTTAATTTGTATTTCGCGGGATTAAGAGGAGAAAAAGAGTATGAAAACTCAAGCTATGTTAGGACTTGGACTTGTAAGCTCACTAGTTTGTGGCTCTGTTGCAACTGCTGATTTTCAAGGACTTGACTATCGTGTTGTTGCAACAAACGCTGTAGCTGGCAACTTTAACTGGACTGTAGAAATTTTTGCTGTACTTGATGCAAACGAACGTTTAGATGCTTGCGCAGGTGATGGTGTTCAAGATAAACGTCTCGCAACATCAGGTACTTTTTATCAAAATGCTTTTGGTGGACCAACATCTGCCGACATTAACCCCGCACTCTATTCTTCATTTCCAAGTTTGGAATATGATAGTTGGGTAACAATTGGTGCAATGGATAGTACAGGCACGCCATTCCCCGCTAATGCACTTTTAGACTTAGGTATTGATTGGACGGCATTTGAAACTCTTGGTGGTGATGTTTACACAACTAACGGTGTTTGGTTTGTGACTCCAGATGATGCGCAAGGCGAAGCAATATTATTTACAAATCAAGAATGTGTTGACAAATACGGCGTTCTTGTAGCGCGCGTAACTACTTTCGATCAAAATGCTTCAGTATTTCTTGGTGCACTTTTTCAAGGTAAAGATGCGTCAGGTGCGACTTGGCAACAAAGCGATTCAATTAGCATTACCTATCCTGTAATAGTTGACTGTAATGCAAATGGTATTGATGACGGTTGTGATATTGCAAATGGTACAAGTATCGATGCTAATGGCAATGGAATCCCTGATGAATGCGAATTCCCTGACTGTAATGGAAACGGCATTGATGATAATGACGACATTGCAAATGGTACTTCAGCTGACTGTAATGGTAACGGTACACCAGACGAATGTGAAATGCCTACAGGCGACTGTAATGGCAACGGTATTCTTGATGATTGCGAAACATTCGACGACTGTAATGACAACGGCGTTCCTGATGAATGCGAAAAGTTCAGCGACTGTAACGGCAACAGTATTCCAGACGAATGTGAAGATCTTCAAGACTGGGACGGCAACGACGTACCAGATGCTTGTGAAGGTTTAGTTGCATACAACTCTACAAGTGGTTCTGGATATGGTAGTTTTGATGCTGCAATTTCAGGTGCAAATGACAATGATGTTATTTGGGTAGACGGCGTATACGCTGACACTCTTGTAGACATGGATTTCCATGGCGCTGCAGTTGATGTACAAATTCTTGGTGGTGGTTCACCTACTGCTACTGTTCAAATGGCTGCTGGTGCAAGTTTACATGTTGGAAGCATGTCTGCTCTTGTTGGTATCAATTCTGACACAAGTGGTACTGCATCTGTTTCTTCAGATATGCATCTTCACGCATCATCAGTTAACGTCTTTAGAGACTCTTCACTGAATCTTTCTGGCGGTCACATGATTCTTGGTAATATTAACCAACGCATGGGTAGTGAACTTTCACTTGATTCACCAACAACAAACGTTGATGGTATGTGGACTTGCTCAACTGGTTCTGCAATTTATGCTTCAACTGTTTCATTAAATGGTTCGATGGTTGGTACATTTGACCTCTTTGGTTCAATGGCCAATGCAGGTACATTGAGCGCAACCGACGATGTTTTAATCAGTAGCGACCTCACGAACAATGGCCTTGTTGCTATTCACCGCGGAGTTCTTTATGTTCTAGGTAACATAACTAATAACGGTACGATTCTTGGTGAAGTTGATCCTGGCCCTGGCGTTCGTGGTGGAACTCCTCCAGCTCCGGGTGACGGTCTTCGAGTGATTGGCAATTATGCAGCAGGTAGTGGCGCAAGTCTTTACATGCAACATGTAAATTGGCAATTAGCAGTCGGTGGCAACTTCGATGTTGCAATCGATGACAACACTCGTTTTGATATGTCACTAGCAACCTTAAACCTTAATTCGCACACTGGACAAGATCCAGTTACATGTGAAGTTATGAGTTTAGACTTGGGTTCAATTGAAGATGGATTACTTCCAACTACAATTGGCGCATTCCCAATTAGCACACTTCGAATCGGAAGCGGTGCAATTGTGGATCTTGTAGACACCCACGATAACGATTTGCAAGGCCAAGGTCTTTCAGAAGTAATGTATGTTGCTCACTTAGAAGTTGCAGTTGGTGCAACTCTTCGTACAAACGGTTATATCATCTACACTTCTGTAGTGGATAACCTAGGTACTATTATTGGCGAAGGCGATATCATTATTATCAATCCGCCAGTTGAAGGCGATTTGAATGGTGATGGTATTGTTGACGTTCTCGACCTATTGGTCGTAGTTGCAAATTGGGGCAACTGTACAGGAGCTTGTGAGAGTGATATGAACAATGATGGAATAGTTGACGTTCTTGATCTCTTGATCTTGATCGCAAACTGGACGCCATAATCCAATTGGTTCTTTGATTTTTGAACCGGCTCATCGCAAGATGAGCCGGTTTTTTTTAATTGACTCAGAGCCAATCAAACTGAATTAATTGACTCTGAGTCAATTAGAATGCCTTCATGCATTACTCTCACACACAACAAGGCACATTGATTAAAATACTTATTGCAGGCGCCATCGTGATTCTCCTTGGTATTGCTGGATCAAATGGATGGAATGCTCCGCTCAAGCTTTGGTGGTATGGGATTGTGTTACTTTTGATTCTTGTGATGTGGCTCTTCGGTTCGCTCACGGTTGAAGTGAACGAAGAAGAACTTACGCATTTTTTTGGTCCTGGTTTCTGGAAGAAAACGTATTTACTTAATGAAATTGAATCAGTAAAACAAGTTCGTAACTCTTGGATCTTTGGGTGGGGCATTCGAATAACACCCCACGGTTGGCTGTACAACGTTTCTGGCTTAGATGCCGTTGAGATTACATTGCGCTCAGGGAAGAAATTTCGGATTGGGACAGATCAATCCTTAGAACTTACTAGTGGCTTGCAGGGTGTTATAAAAACCAATTAAGATGCTCTGTAAAGGGCATTTGTGTTTTTTTGCGTTAATCGAGAAATTATTTTCGGCATTTGCTGTTTCTGGAGTTAGAATCGTATTATGCAACATACTATGAAATTGCTATCAGTTCGTCTTTACGCTATTTTAACCATAGTTATTGCTGCTTTTAGCGTTCCTTTGCATGCAGATGAACGTGGTGGTTCTGGCGCTTGTTGTTTAAATGGAGATGTTTGTTATGACACAGGTTCAGAAACATGTGTAATTTTCGGAGGCGTTTGGTTTCCTGGTTTAACATGTTCTGAAGTTGTATGTGAAACAAATTGCGGAGGGGATTGTAGCCCAGGCGAAACAGAAGATTGTTATGGTAATTGTTTCCCTGTAGCTTGGATAGCCGATGGTTATTGCGATAATGGCCAGTACCAACATGATTTAAATTATATATATTTGGATTGTGTTGAATTTGGATATGACATGGGTGACTGTGCCGAACCTCCAGATTTGCCTGTGAATTTAGGCGCATGTTGTATAGGAAATCTAGCTTCTTGCGATGAAAGAGTGTGCCAAGATCTAACATACACTGATTGCATTGCTCTTGATGGTCAATACGTCGGCGAAAATACTCAATGCCAAACAGAGACTTGTTTATGTCCGCCTGGCCAAATAGCGGACTGTAATGGAAATTGCTTCCCAATTTATTACCTAGATGATGGCCTTTGCCATGAGGGTCAGGGTTTTCCAGCTAATGGCGATGATGCGAATTCATATTACTTATCACTTGAGTGCTTTGAGTTGGCATGCGATGGAGGCGATTGTAGTGGCATTTGTGGAGGTGCTTGCTGTTTAGGTGGGGAGTGTATGGAAGATTTTACCAGTGAAGGATGCGCAGAGCAGGGAGGCACATTTTTAGGTGGCGGCGAAACTTGTGTAGCGGTAAATTGTTTAAATTATCTTGTCCCCTCTTATTACTCTGAAACCCTAGAAGGTATTGGTGCATATATTGCCGATGGGCATATCGGCGCAACTTTGGATGTTTCTGGCGGTTTTACAGCGGTCTCTTTAAATAACTGTATTAGTGTGACAAACGAACCAATTTCCGTGGTAAATATTTATCGTGGATCAGAATTCATACAATCAATCATTGAATCTGGTAGTGACGATAGCCCAGAAGTTTCAATGGATGGCAATACCCTTGCACTAACAGTTAATGGAATGGCGTATGTATATGAATATGATGGCGACTACTTCTTTGACTATGCAGGTAGTTTTTCATTGGTTAGTGGAGTAGCGGCAACCGTTTCAATTTCTGGAGATCGTATTGTCACTACAAGTGGAATTAATTCAACAGTGGACATCTATGAGAAATCTGACAAAATATGGTCCCTTGCCCAATCAATCGATGATGCTATTGAATGGTTGTATGACGCAATTGTCGTTGGTGATACTATCGTGGTTCAAGGGGTCTTTGAATTAAAGATTTTGGAGCCTGAAAATTCCGAGCAATGGGCATCTGTGTATAGTTTTGATTTTCATGGGGATCGCCAAGATATTGACTTTGATGGCCAGCGAGTTATTATTGGCGAGACAACGGATTACTATCCTGGGACTCCCTATGTTGCTCGCGCGCAGATTCTTTCAAGGATTAGTGGTTCTTGGGCATACGAATCTACGTTGGTGCCAGTAGATGTTCAAGGTAATGATGAGTATGGCGATGCTGTAGCAATCTCGGGCGATGTTGCATGCATCTCTTCTACACATAATGATGCATCTGGCACACTCGACTCAGGCGCTGTTAGCGTATTCAGATTTCAAAATAATGAATGGGTTTATTCGGGGCGAATCTTTCCTGTCAAGTCCTATGAGAGTATGAGTTTTGGCTCTACGTTATCGACCGATGGAGACACTGTCGGAATAGGTTGGCTACGGCAATATGGAGGCACATCGACAGAGTATCGTGGGGCGCAGTCAGTGAGTCTTTCTGATTATCAATGGATGAATCCATCTGGTGGCGATATTGGAAATGCGAGCAACTGGTCACCAAGTCTGCCGGATGCTGGTAGTTCGGCAAAAATTTCAGTTCCCGCATCTTTTGTGGTCACTTCTTCAGGGAACTTTCCATTTTCAAATTTAAATGTAGGGACTAGTCGTCCTTCGTTTAATCTGCAAGGCTCAGATGTTGTTGTGGGAACCCCAGGGAATAGCTCTCTAATTATTGCAGGTTCGCAGTCATATACCGGCAAGGCGTTTTTCAATAATGGATCAGTAACATTCGATGACAATATTCAAGTGGGTTTGGTAAGTAGGCCTGGTGCACTTTCAATTGGGCAAACGGGAACAGTTATAACAACGGATTATTCACAAGCGAAAACAGGCGAATTAAATATAGTTCTAACAGATCGAGACGGCTCCGCCCTTCAAGTGAGTGGCGATTGTTCTATTCGTGGCACTTTAAACTTGCTGCTTCCTAACACAGATAATTCGCCTTCAGTAGGGACATCTTGGGATTTGATTCATTGTGATTATGTCGACACAAATGAGCCTAACAGGTTTGACATTATTGTCTTGCCTGGTATTAGTAGTGCTAAATATATAGAGATAGCTTATATTGAAGATGTAGGTTTGACAGTTACAGCAACAGTTCGTGATATTGCTGACTTG
>CAWLAZ010000094.1:0-6299 GCA_963854955.1 Phycisphaerae bacterium
CTCTTTCGCATCGCCATCTAGCGCAAGTGTGACTGAAGCACCACCCATAATTGCCTGTCGGTCGACAAAGTTTTCATTGAACCCAATAGTTCCAGAGAGAAGCGGCGGATTAGCGATTCCAAGTTCAGCAGACCTCTGTTGAACAACAGAGCGCTTGGTTGCTAGATCTAATCGATTTTTAACAGCTAGTTCAAGTAGAGAACGTTCATTGAAGGTGGCGGACTGATTACTAAAATTATTTGGAATAATAGAAACCGACTCAGTGCAATCAGGACAACCCATTGCTTCAAGCAACTTCAGTTTTGAAAGTTCCAGCGCTCTCAATTTCGAAAGCAAGAGGTGCTTGCTCTTTTCTAATACGATTGTGGCTTCGTCAATTTCATCTGAAGATGCTTCGCCAGCGGCGATAAGTTGAGCAATGATATTCAACGCTTCATTTGAAAGTGATACGCTAGATTCCATAGACTGAACATGTAGCATATTCTCTGAAACTTCTGCGTGAGCAGTACGAACTTCAGCAACAATGGTCACAGCGCGGTTTGCAGCAGCCAGTATGGCTTGCTGTAAGGTTTGTTCGGCGGCGGCAATTTTATCTGGTCTTGTCCATAACCAACTCAAACCCTGCATGCCTTGCATGATGATTGGTGCACCTGCTAACCCATCAATTGCCACCCCGAAAGCACTAGAGAATGTGGGGTTAGCGGGCAACTCGGCTTGTGCAATTTCTGCACGTCGCTGAACAATAATTGACATGTCGCGTTGTAGAAGTGCATCGTGCATGATTGCATATGAAATAGCAACATCGATAGATAGTGGTTCGCTTGGATTCCAAGTAAGCGACTCATCAATCACCACTGGCAAGCGCGCATTGGCCAGCATAGTGGCAGATTTAATATCTTTTGTGGCGTCAATAGATGACGCACAGCCAATTAAGAGTGTCGCAATAATGAATTGAATTGTTATTTGCAGTGCAGTTCTGCTGGAAAATATTACCATTTAAAAAGTCCTTAACACATAGATATCAGCAATCACAACCAAAGAGGCGTGAGCGAAAGTGACGGTATGTGGCTTTTTAGACTTGTAAAATGACTACACCACGCATAGAAGGCGCACTGCTGTACCCGAGGATATGTTGGTCATATTTAGGAGGGCCATGTATTGCATCTGCAACATACTGGCCTGCTATAAAAAAAACATTAATTGTGAAGAATGGAGTTGGAGTATCAACACCAAACAAATCAACTGGAGGCGCCCAATTTTGCGTAAAAATTGTGCCTACAATCGTACAACTGCAATCTTCACAACATGGTTCGTTTTCTGTATCACCTTCAGAGACTGGTTGTTTTTGGCAACAAGAAGATGCCTGCTGATTACATGACTTCGTTTCAGTAATTTCAACAGCACAACATGAAGCAGTTGACCCAGTTGCGGTATTGACAATGCAACAACAAATCGACATAGTGAAAGTAAGCACTATGGCAATCATGTTCGTTAAGATGCCGTGTCGTTTATACATTGAACTCTTCAGTATACCTCTAACGACACTTTGAGCAAGAATATTGCGGGTATTTACAGTAAAAACACGTCAGTCCAATAATAAGATTGAATTCACACTTTACCATAGCTCTGTCGATTAAATTGATTGCAGTACTTTTAGGAGAAATGGCACTTATCACTCAACAGAAAACTACTTTGTATGCCGGAATGATGGCACTTTGCCTCTACAAGCAACACAGATTTATCATTTGATAGTCAAGTTATTAATAACGCAATACATTTCAGTGCTTCAATTTCAATTGAAGTTATGATCGATAATAAGGAGGCAATATGCATCAAATCATTTGAGTACACTTGCCAACTTCAACAATGCCTCGAGTTCCTCACTCGAAAGACCTTACAACAAGGCAAGCAATTGCAACATTTGTTCGCTTTTGTTTTCTACTGCTGTGGATTCTGCTACACACTCAATTGACGAATCAGTGTTTTCTGCGTTTTCAATATCGTTAGAAGTGTTTTCGCTAGTTAGGTTCGAATCCTGTATGGCCCATTTTCCTATTTAGTTATTGCTCTTCTCGTTAAAAGTGTAATAATGGTTGTAATGTTTCGCACACTACTTATATCGTTGTTCATTTCAACCCTAACTCTTGCCAATTCCAATCCGATCATTGAAGGGCGCATTGCAACTCTAACGATGAACGATTTAATTGAATTGCCCAATGGCGATTTCGTACTTCAGCTTTCTCATGAAGGAAGAACCATAGCCACAACACTTGAGCGTTTTTATGTGACGACTACAGAAACTACATTCGTTCTTGGGAATATCCACCAAAAAGATACGCCATTGGTATTCGACCCAAACAAAGTAACATTGCTAAGAAGTATTGCAAATGACCAAGAAGATACACACGCTGTAATTGCGCTCTATAAAGAACATGTCAGAGGCTCAATCAAACTTCAAAGTGGACAAACAATCCTCCTGACGAATACCGATCAAACGCATGCGCCAGCAGGCAGGTCACCAGAAATCCCACTTTGCGGAATTGAACAAGAAAAAAATACATCAACACCTAGAGTACTTGGAAGTGTGAACACACCTCCAAACCAATTCTACCGACTTAAACAAGCAGTCGAAACCGATTACGAATATAGAGCACTATTCGAGTCAACTGAAGATGCCGCTGCATACGTCGTTTTATGCTTTGGCTTAATTCATGATGTGTATCTTCGTGACACTAATACGCACGTTGAACTCACGTATGTTCGTCTTTGGGAAGATGAAAACGATCTTTTTAATCAAGAAAGTCCACTGAATGCATTTAGAAATTACTGGAATGAAAACATGCAGTTCGTTAATCGAAATCTTGCGCAGTTCTTTTCCGGCAGACGAAACTTACCCTATGGTGGCTCCGCATATATTTCTGCCATCAACGAGGACTGGGGATATTCTGTCGTAGGTTATTTGATGGGATTTGCTGGCGACATTAACAGACCAGACGTTCTCAACTATGACGTACATGTTGCTGCACATGAAATTGGCCACAACTGCGGCACATATCACACGCATGATTATGGAATTGATGATTGTTTTAATCTTGATTCACCCCCTGTTCGTGGTCCTATTATGAGTTACTGTTCGCAATCAACCAGCGGCGGGAACGCCGTTACAGATGTTCGGTTCCATACTTTTGTACAAGATGTAATGGACGAACACATGCAATACGCACACCAAGCATATCCAGCAGATTTTGTACACGATTGCAACGGCAATGGAATTGATGATGAGATTGACATTTCTTCTGGAACAAGTGCTGATTTAAACTTAAATGGAATGCCAGATGAATGCGAAGACTGCAACCAAAATGGCACTCTGGACTCGATCGACATACAACTTGGTTCAAGTCAAGACGTTAATGGCAATGGGGTCCCAGATGAGTGCGAAAACGATTGCAACGAAAACAACTTCCCAGATGCGTATGACATAGCGCAAGGAACAAGCTTGGATGTTTGGGGAAATGGAATACCTGATGAATGCGAAAGTGACTGCGATGGTAACGGTCAATCCGACTATAACCAAATACAAGAACAGATGAATCTTGATCTTGATCGCGACTTAATACTTGACTCTTGTCAGGACTGCAATGCTGACGGCGTTACCGATTTGGATGAATTAAATGGAGCTTGGTCCACTTGGGTTGGTTCCACTGATGCCTCTGGCGAGATTGTCGAATTTCATTCAATAGTTGGAACTCGAACGAATCAAACCCCGGGAAGTGCTGAATTTCAAACATGGGAAATTTTGATTACAGCTGATTATCGCATTCTTGCGACCTCTCCAACTCAAAACAGTGTTCTAGAATATGACAGAGACGGCAACTTTATTGGCGAACTTGTACCAACTGGTTCAAACGGTCTTCTGAACCCAACTGGAATGGTACTAACACCTACAAATACCCTTCTTGTTAGTAGCAACGGAACAAACCAAATACTTGAATTCGATGCAGTAAACGGCAACTTCATCGGTGTCTTTGCTGAAGATCCCTCTCTTACTATTTTACCTCTTGCTCTTATTATTACTGAAGACCAACGAGTTCTTGTCTCTTTAGGTAACGAAACCGTTTCTTCGTTTGATCTTGCAACAGGAAACTCTAATGGACTATTTGTTATTTCAATTGATAATGGAGGGCTTGTTAATCCTCGTGGCATGGCACAACTTCAAAATGGAGATGTAGTCATTGCAAGCATGGGAACAAATAATGTTCTGAAATTTGATGGAGCAACTGGAAGTTATGTAGGGCAGTTCAACAATGGCGGCACAGATGTTGCTTTAACTATGGATGAGCCATGGGGTGTCCGCGTCGGTCCAGATGGTGATGTTTATGTTACTCGCCATGGAACTTACGAAGAGGATGGGCACGACGATTTAAGCGGTGATGATACAGAAGAGTTGCACGTTAACTCAACCCGCATGTATATTTTTGATGGCATAAATGGAAATTTCATTCGTTCTTACATTACCGGTAATGACACTGAACTTTGGCAACCCACTGGTTTTGATTTTATGCCCGGAACAATTGAGGACTGCAACATAAATGGTAAACACGACGCATGCGATATTCTTTCTGGCACTAGTGAAGATGTAAATGGCGATGGCATACCAGACGAATGTGGCACATGCGAAACCGACATCAGCGGTGATGGTTATGTCAATGTAAGTGACTTGCTTTCAGTGATTGACCAGTGGGGACTCACCAACTCCCCTGCTGATATAAACTTCGACGGCATCGTCGATGTATCCGATTTGTTATTAGTCGTGGGTGCTTGGGGACCGTGTCAATAAGGTTCATGTCGGATATGACCCTACCATTCACCTATCTTCTTCGGTAATACCCATCCCACTGCGGTCAGGATACGCAGGCCTTACAGGCACAACATACGGGTGCAACACCATTTCTTCAAGCACCACTTGAATGGCAACATCCAACTGTGGATCATGGGGTGTCCACGGATTACCATCATCCACCATCAATGCAGGATCAGCAATTACTTCAATGTCTGGTTCTACGCCGTGCCCTTCAATACCCCACGTTCCATCTGTTTCATAAAATCCAAATGTAGGCACAGCGGTATACCCGCCATCAATTAAACTTGGGTTACCTGAAATTCCAATAAGCCCGCCCCATGTACGCGTGCCAATTATTTTTCCTAGCCCCGCTTCGCGAAAGAGCCAAGGGAACAATGGGGACAGGAAAGTATAAGATTAAATGAACTTGAGCCTCTATGGCTACTTTTACAGTTACGACTTACGTTTTTCAAGAACGCGTTCTTTAGAAGGCACTTTAATATCAGAGACAAGACCGACCTTAGACATCGCAACGATGAGCATGTAACTTACATCAAGTTCCCACCAACGCAAACCATGCCTCGCTGATGATTGGAATGCATGATGATTGTTATGCCAGCCCTCGCCCATAGCAAAGACGCCCATGATTATATTGTTACGGCTGTGGTCCTGTGTTTCAAATGGTTGTTGTCCCCAAATATGGCACACGGAATTTATGCTCCACGTCACATGATGCACAATGAAAATTCGCACAAGGCCGCCCCATATAAACCCAAGAAGAACACCCATCCAACTCCAAGTAAGAATTCCACCAAGGACTGCTGGAATCGCTAAGCCAACCAATACCCAAAATGGAAAAAGCTTACTCATCCGCCGAACAAGTTTATCCTTACGAAGGTCTCCAACATATCGCATTGAACCCTTTACTTGCGGGTTCACAAGCCAACCAAGATGGGCATGCCACATTCCTTTTAAAGAGCCCCAAAATCCATCATCATGAAGGTGCGGCGAATGCGGATCGCCGTCTTCATCGCTGTGTTGGTGGTGACGCCGATGATCAGCGACCCATTGCAACACTGGACCTTCAACAGCCATCGACCCACAAGCAGCAAGAAGAAAAACCATTGGTTTTGACGTCTTAAAGCTACGGTGTGTAAAGTATCGATGATACCCAATCGTGACCCCGATTGTCGTGACGATGTACATCCCGCCAAAAAGTCCGAGGTAAATCCAGTTAAACGCGACACCCCACGAAAGCACCATCGCTGCAACGAACCCAATAAATGGAATCAATACTGCAGCAAGATTGATCAACTTTAATTTGAGCATCGTCGAGCCTGACTGTTTATCAGCATGAGCACAAGCGGAGGTATCGCTAGGAGAATTCGTGTTCGTTAAATCTGGTGTAATTTCAACATTCTCTGGTGGCAGGGTTTTAAGATTTTGATTAGTTTTTTTC
>CAWLAZ010000095.1:0-6266 GCA_963854955.1 Phycisphaerae bacterium
CAGGCGAACCCGCATCTTCTTCTAAACTAAGTTCGATCAAACGCGCAAGGTGTTCACTTTGCAAATTGCGACGCAAAGAAGAAATAGCTGGTTGGCGATTCGTTGAATTACTTGGCAAGTCACCAAGTTCGCTCCACACTTCGTCGGATACCGCTTGTATCACTTCTGCCACTGTAAGCACATCAACATCAGGGTCGTTACGAAACTCGCCGTCGTACAAATGCCCAAGCGTACTCGGATTCAAAAGCATCGAGAGCGCCGTTGCTTGCATGCCACCAATCTTTTGGTGAATTGGAAACGCAGAGTTCTGCATATAACTACGACCACCACCAGCATCCCAATTCTTTTCAATAGTCATTTTATGCAACAATTCACTGTCTAAACCCCATGCTTCATCGCGCATAGAATTTTCAAGCACTATCGTAAGCGCTCTCCTCTGAATAGCTGGTTCAATTTCTTCAATAGGATTTCGGTCGCCCGGATCACCTTTGCGAGCCCTGTTATTCAACGTGCCTGCAAGCCAATCTGCAGCAGTACCGACTGAACTAAATTGACGGTTTAACAACATTTCGTATCCACTTCGAGCACGAGCCCAACTTTGCCCCTCTTTGACCATGCGGTCAAGCAGGGTGCTGCGAAGTTCTTTTACCAAACGAATTTGTGAATCAGCATAATCTAGTGGATTCTTGCCCCAGTCAAAACGCCGCGAAGAAGGATCACTATCAAACGTGTCTTCGTCTGTTGAATACGCTAATTGTGGTTCGTTCACGCGCGACAAAATAGCAGGCAGCGAATCTTCGTCGGTTGTGTACCCGTATTCAATTGCCCAGTAATCGTAAGGGCCGATAGTCACCATCGTAAAGTCGCCTTGATCAGGACCGTCTTCCATGTTTATGTTCAGTGGAGCGTATTCCATCACCGAACCGCAAATTGCTTCGTGTTCAAAGTTTTGGTTGTTCATTTCGTCCATGTCATAGACAGTCGATGCTTTGAAGTTATGACGAAGCCCAAGCGTATGTCCTGTTTCATGCATAATGACATCGCGAAGCAGTGGGCCAATAAACCAATCCGGCACACCATCAAGCATGTCACCATCGTATTCATCGCCCTGTTCGCCATCGCCAAGCATCAACAAAATGTCTGGATGCAAACGTGCCATGGAAAGTTCCGCTGCTTGGTATGCAGGATACAAACAAGCACCGTTCGTTTGGCTCACTCTGTTCCCAAGACCATCGTACTCATCGTCGCCAATCAATTCAGTTGTTTGCGCAAGTGCAGGATGCGCTGGCATCATATGGATTTGCTTTGCAATATCTTTTTGTTCAAGTGGGTCTGCCAAACGGATTCGAGGGTCCCAATTTGGATGTGTCTTTAGCCACTCGCGTGCTGCGGGGTCAAAACTTTCCATCGCAATTTCAGGAAGTAGTTTGTGCCAGGCTTTTGTCCAACCATTAACAAACCCTTCGTCCATGACGATATCCGCATCAAGAATTCGACCTGTTTCTGGGTCGACTCGGCTAGGCCCGATGGCAAAACCCATGTCTGCAGTTGTCCAAAGAATAAAGTTGTATCGAGCATCTTCTGGATCTTTGTCCATATGCGCGCCCGTTGATGCGTCTTGTTGATAGACCTCGATTGCGTTCACGATACCAATTTTTTCAAATGCTTTGTTCCATTCAAGCACACCATCACGAACCCAACGACGATATCGCACAGGAATAGTGTGCTCCAAATAGAAAACTATAGGTTGTTTTGGAGGGCTTGTTCGTAAGTTGGGGTCAGCTTTTTCAAGTTGCCAACGTGTCACATAGCGGACCCATGGATTGTCGCTTGATGCATCACCGATGTCCTTGAACGTCGTGTTGAAGTATCCAATACGGTGATCTGCAATCCGTGATTCGTAACCTGTGTCTTGTTCAACCGTTCGAATGGAATACGAAAGCGTTCCAAACTGACCGCCTGGAAGTGGCAATTTAAATGACAACTCAACGTTGCCTGGAAAACTTTTTGCGTTCTTTAATGTTGCAAGATCAGCCCGTGCGCCACGAGTTGCTCCTCCGAAAAAGCCCGACGAACCATGTAAGAATAAATCAGTTCCGTTGAACACTGGGCCACCGTTTGGACCTTCTGTGAGAATAGGAACGTCAAGAATAACTCTGTCAGTAAAGACACGGTCGTACCCGCTTTGGGCTTGTTCATCACCTGTTGATTTAATTTCAAGGTTTGGTTGAACCAATACGAGTTGATCGTGAATTCGTGTCCAGTATCCATACACATCGCCGATTTGCACGCCTGCTTCACCTATGCCACTTGAGATGGTGTACGCGATTAGAATTGGTTGTCCCTCGTAATCAGGCGATAGTTCAACAAGCAAGTTGTCGTCTTCGTTACGATACAGGGAATACAGCCCACTCTTTCCATCGATGGAAGAGATAACCACGTCGTAGCCGTCAGCGACGGTATCAAACTCTGGAAGTCCTTCCTCGGATTGGGGCATGCCCATCCCAAACGATGGACGAGCATTTGGTGCCATATCTGGAGTAAGCGCGAGTGTTAAAGCAATGGCTAATGGAGTAATCATAAGTCTTCCTTACGAGAGGTAATTCTCTCTTGTTCTTTATTCGGAAAGACGATTCTAAAGGCTGTAACCCAAGAAATGCAAACGTATTATCGGTCTTTTTTCCAAAACAGCCCTAACGCTACTGCAGAGGCGATAAGAAATGCTAGAACTACATACATGATTGCGTCAAATCCACTTTCACCCTCAATTGGCGCTAGCTGCAAGGAGGCAAGCCCGAGTATGGGGCCCACCATATATCCGCCACCAATGAACGCCTCGTGTTTGCCCCCCGCATCAACTTGTGCGTCCCCTACGGATAACGCGTAATACAATGCTATGTAATAGATTACGCCCATTCCACTGCCCAAAAGTATTAAACCAACAATAAGTATCGGCAACCCGCTTGCGGCCATAATAAAGACAAAACCAGACGAAATTGCACCAAGCCCCAACCAGAGGGTCGACCATTTTCCGTGCCAGCTACCCGTTTTCCACATGATGGACGTGGCGATGACACGTGTCAGCATCCAAATAGCAACCACCGGTGTCTGCCAAAAAATATCGATCGCAATTCCGGTAAGAATAAACGGCAGCAACGGTGAAAGCACACCATTGATGACATAACTCAGAGGTAACAAAACGCGTGCCCCTTTCAATAAACCTTTGTACGACTTTGGCACATGTTCTTTTGCCCAAGTTGCTTCATGGCATGGTGGTTTTTTTGGAAATAATGGAAGCACGCAAATGGCAATTATATTCATACCACCAAGGCCAACAATGACCATCGATGCATAGGTTTCCATGAGTGGCGCCATGGCAAGCATGACTCCCGCAACCGAACACATCCAAACAAGATTCCACCAACCAATGACACGTCGCATTTCGGGGCCGTGCCTTCCAGCAACTAAATAGCTTTCAACAATCGGCCAGAGCAAGGCACTGCAGAATCCAGCAACGCCACCAGCAGACAAGATAATCCAAGCACTACCACTCGTTGCAAACAAAGGGAGCGAACATACCAATGCAACCGCAAGTAATAAGACCCCCATGAATGTTCGCATCGAAATATAGGGTTCTAATAACCGGCTACACCTTCCCGAAACAACTGCACCTGCTACATACACAAAACCAATAAGCAAATACAATAATAAGTTTTCGCTTTCGCTAAAACCATAATCACGTTTTGCAATAAACGGCAAACCATTCCAAATCACGCTCGTGCCTGTTGAGGCCAAGCCAGTGAGCAAAAGAGTCGCCGTTAACGTTGTGCGCTTATTATGCTGAGGGTTCGCTTGCAACTTGGTAATTCGGTGCTTCTTTAATGATTTGTATATCGTGTGGATGGCTTTCGACAAGCGAAGCTCCACTCACACGAACAAATGTTGCTTTGTGTCGAAGTTCACTTACCGTTGCCGTGCCGCAGTACCCCATCGCAGCCCGTAATCCACCAACCATTTGGTACGTAAACTCGCCAAGTTTTCCACGGTAAGGAACGCGACCTTCTACGCCTTCAGGCACGTATTTCTTTGTATTTGTCACGTAGCCCTGGCCATATCGATCAGCAGACCCTTCCCCCATCGCGCCTTCACTTCCCATACCGCGGTATGTTTTAAATCGTCTACCTCGATGCAAAATGAGTTCTCCAGGACTTTCGTCAAGTCCCGCAAAAAGTGAACCAAGCATTACGGAACTTGCGCCTGCAGCAATTGCTTTACCGATGTCGCCGCTTTGGCGAATACCGCCGTCTGCAATGACTGGAATGTTATGTTCATCTGCCGCTTTGCAAGCATTTACTATTGCGGTTAACTGCGGAACACCAACACCGCTTACTATACGAGTTGTGCAAATAGATCCAGGACCGATGCCAACTTTAACTGCATCAGCACCCGCGTCGATAAGAGCTTGCGCACCTTCGGCAGTTGCAATGTTGCCCGCGATAACATCAATGTCCCAACGACTTTTAATTTCTTTTATTGTGTCTAATACATTTTGTGAATGTCCATGCGCAGTATCAACAACAATAACATCCACTTCTGCTTCGATGAGTGCTTCGACTCTTTCGAATTGATGCACACCAACTGCAGCGCCAACGCGTAATCGTCCACGCGAATCTCGACAAGCTTTTGGGTGATGCCGAATATTTTCAATATCACGCATAGTAATCAAACCGTTTAACTTGTTTGCATCATCAATCAAGATAAGTTTTTCAACCCGAGCGCGAACCATAAATGCTTCCGCCTCTTCAAGTGTTGTGTTGACACCACCGGTAACAAGATTACTTGATGTCATTAATTCACCAACAAGTTGGTCGTTTGAATCGACAAATTTCATGTCCCGGCGAGTTAAAATTCCTACAACTACGCCGTTTCCATCCCCATCGAGTGTAACTGGAAAACCTGAAACGTTTTGCTCTTCCATCCACGTCATTGCTTTACCAATTGAATCTTCAGGGCTCAATGTGACTGGATCAGTAATCACGCCGTTCTCTGACCGCTTCACTTTCGCAACTTCACGGGCTTGCAACATCGGAGGCATATTTTTATGCACAAAGCCGATTCCGCCCTCTTGAGCTAGGGCAATGGCAAGAGATGACTCCGTCACTGTGTCCATAGGAGCTGAAATCAGGGGAATGTTGAGAGAAATACGATTTGTAAGACGAGTTGAGGTGTCAGCCTTATCAGGCGTCACTTCGCTGTACCTCGGTACGAGTAAAACATCGTCAAAGGTAATGCCGTCAGGTATATGTAACTTTTCCATTGAGCAATTTTACCACTTTTGCTACTCATTATCAACCCGTTTTACCTTAGTAACAACGCGCAATATGCTACTCTGCGTGTTCAGTGCACATTCCGTGCACACAAATAGTAAAGAAGAGAACAAAAGTGACAGAACCCCAAGATACAGAATCAACAAACGCCGTTCATAATGACCTCGGTACTAGCCCTGGAAACGGCATCACCGAGTTCCGAAAAATGCTCAAGGCGACAATTAACTTCGAAGCATCCGACTTGCATATCAAGGCGGGCACCAAGCCACGAATCAGAGTTAGAGGCATCCTGCGCAGCCTCGATGCAGTTATAAACAACGAAGAATTGTGCTATCAAATTGCGAAAGATATTCTCGATGAAGATCAGTACAAGCACTTCCAAAAACATGGTCAAATCGACTTGGCGTATGACTACGATGAGGACAACCGTTTTCGTGTCAACATGTTTATGGCACGGGGCAAGCCATCCCTTGCATGCAGGTTGATTACATCCGGCATTATGACATTTGAGCAATTGCACCTTTCGCCCGTTCTTGGCGAAGTTGCGATGGCAGCCAACGGCTTAATCTTGTTTGCAGGTGTGACCGGCTCCGGCAAATCGACTTCGATTGCGGCGATGCTTAACTATGTGAATGAACGAAAACGTTGCCATATCGTGACCATCGAAGATCCTATTGAATATATTTTTAAAGACGACAAAGCAACCATCAACCAACGTGAGGTTGGTATCGATTGCTTAAATTTCAACGAAGCACTTCGTGCGCTTGTGCGCGAAGATCCTGATGTTGTACTCATTGGCGAAATGCGCGACCAAGAAACATTTGAAGCAGCTATTCGTGCCGCCGAAACTGGTCACCTTGTATTCGGTACGATTCACGCATCTTCTGCATGGCAAACCTTCGGTCGTATATACGACTTGTTTCCCGAAAACGAACGACC
>CAWLAZ010000096.1:0-6159 GCA_963854955.1 Phycisphaerae bacterium
CTTGCTAACAAAAGTGCTTCGGGTGCACTTGTTGGGAACCTTGCAAGGGAAACAGCAATGTCAAGAAGTGTTGCTGGTGCAGGGTCGCATGGTGGCGTAGAAAGAAAGCGTATCTCTTTGTAAAGTACCGGTGAACTTGCAGCCGCGGCAAGAATGTTGCCAAGCGTGTTGAATGTCCCCAGTGCTTCGGTATCCGAACCGTTAGGAGTAGTTGAAATAACAGAAGCAGCGGTGCCCGTTGTTTGGTCAACTAAGTTACGAAATGTGGATGCAGAATTACGAACTCCGACACTGTTGCCACCGATGATAGTTTGGTTAAGAAATGGATTCATCGTGTAAGCAGTAGCAACTGTGGTTAACTCATTTACTACAACGTAGCTTGGCAAATCACTCGAACCAAGAATAGTTGCAACTTGATTGTGGCTGTTTACTGGCTCTGCAACGATATAAAGAATGCCATTAGCAAGCGAAGGCGTGGTGTAGGAAAGGATGAAGTCGCCGCTTGCATTTGTTTTTGTGCTGGCGATAAGTATCGCGCCTGCTTTATTTATTGTCCCGCTTTTATACAACTTGACGTGGGCATTGCTAACAGGTGTCTGGTTGAGTTGCACTAGTCCAGTTAAAGAAGCATCTCCTTGCCTAGAATCCGCGAACAATGCGGTTGGAGTTGAAACTGTGGCGACTAAAAGTGCACGCAATAAAAAAAGTTTGTTCGAGTTAAATGACAATTGGTGTGCCTCAGTTAAAGTTCTTGAGTAGATTTTAAGAGTTTTCTCTCTTGGATAAACATACCCTACAGATTTGGGTCATGCAAGAAAAATAGGTATGTCTTTTTGTCGAAAACACGCGTGGAGGGACTCGAACCCGCAACCCTCGGCTTCGAAGGCCGATGCTCTATCCAGTTGAGCTACACGCGCTTGGATGGGGAATGGGATTATAGCACTCTCTACCACTCAGGGAGTTGGGCGGGTATCATGCGCGCCATGACATTAATGCAAGGTAAAAGAGGTCTCGTCGTTGGCATCGCTAATGAACGAAGTTACGCTTGGTACATAGCTAAATCGCTTGTTGAAAACGGTGCTGAATGTGTCTTTACACACCTGCCGGGTGAAAAGATGGAGAGGCGATGCCGAAGAGCAATTGAAGCAATTGGAATTTCCGATCCACAATTGATTTCGATGGATGCTGGTAGCGATGAAGATTTAGACAAAGTATTTGGTGAACTTGGTGAGATTGACTTTTTGGTGCATTCCATCGCTTTTGCAGATAGAGATTGGCTAAAAGAAGGCAAGTTTGCGGCGACACCTCGTGAGGTGTTCACGCAAGCGCTGGATATTAGTGCGTACACCTTGATGGCGATGGCAAACCGTGCGACTCCGCTTATGAAGAACGGCGGATCGATTATTTCGATGAGCTACTTGGGTGCGGTTAAAGCAGTGCCAGGATACAACGTCATGGGTGTTGCAAAAAGCGCCCTTGAATCAGCAACGCGGTACCTTGCCATGGAACTCGGCGAGAAAAATATTCGAGTAAATTCCATCAGTGGTGGTCCGTTGAAAACATTATCCTCGATGGCAGTAGGCGGTTTCAGCTCGATATTAGACTGGGTTGAAGAAAAAGCACCATTGAAACGAAATGTGACAGGAGAAGATGTGGGTAGTTCGGCAACTTGGCTTCTAAGTGACATGTCTTCTGGCGTGACGGGTCAGGTTCTGTATGTGGATTGCGGCTATTCGTCTGTAGGGTTGTAAAAAAACCACGGCGCATCGCTTTGTAAAACATCGGGTGGCACAATTGCATCACGGACTAGGGTGGTGAGTTTTTCTATATTCTCGCCTGTATGGGCGCTTATGCAAAGATCAGCTTCGGCACGTTTTCCAATATCTGACATCGTGCAAATATTCAACTGACTCAGAGTCAATTTATTTAACTGGCTTTGAGTCAATTTAATCCAAGGGAGGGTTGGGGTAGCGATGTGCAGCGTCAGGACAGCTTCGGAGGCGATTTTTTGTGCAAGTAGGATGGCTTCCTGTTCGATAGGATCCTCAGAGTCACGAAAACCGGGAAGGTCGTACAAATCAATAACAAGACCCGCGCAATTAATGCGGGCACCAACAGCGTCTCGGGTTGCCCCAGGCAAATGATGCACAATGGATGTGTCTTGATTCGTAAGCGCATTCATCAGCGTTGACTTTCCTGTATTGGGAGCACCAAGCAACACCACTTTTGGTGGATGGATTAGGTGGTTGAGAATGCTTGCGCGAACAAGATCATTTTTAGAGGGTGACTTGCCGCGTAATTTTGGCGGTTGTTGTAAAAGCAAATTGACGGCAAGTGGGCTTTGGGCGATGGATAAAGCGGCAAGCATCCGTGCTTCGATTTCGTCTTCTGCTTCAATATACTGAGGCGTTAGCGATTGCTTAATGCGAAGTTCTGCAAACCGTTCTGTGAGTTTTCGTAAAATTTGCATGCCACCATGGGGCATAATTTGCGCAAGTTCGTCGTTAATTTTTACAGCAATAACTTCATCAATATGTGGAATGTCAACGAGATAAAGCTTGCCTAATTCCCACTTGCTTCGGTTCGTGAGTGTGCTTAGCGCAGACGAAGGAAATTGCAAAATGGCAATCGCACCCATGCTTGGGGGCGTAAGCAATGTCCACGTTTTAAGAGGCATCTTCTTCAGCCATTGTGTGGCGAACGGAAACTGCAATGCCTTGCATTTGTAAGTTTGGCACAATCTCTTCTATAAACTCATCGGCTTTGAAAAGAAGTTCCGCATCACCGCCTGTTGCAATAATTTTTGGATACGCCCCGTACCGAACGGCGTACTGTTCGCAAAGTTGGCGAACCATGCCTTGAATACCATGGAAGACTCCTTGCAACATTGCTTGGGCAGTATTTTTGCCAAATGCTTCTTTCAGCGGTGCGGTAAAATCAACTTCTGGCAGGGTGGAAGTGCCGTTGTGCATGGATGTAAGTTGCATTCGAGCGCCTGGGGCAATGGCACCACCGTGGAACGTGCCTTCACCATCGACAAAATCAACCGTGACGCACGTGCCTGCGTCAATGACAACGCATGCTTGTTTGTGCATGTCCCACACTGCAGCAGCATTTAACAAGCGATCGATGCCAGTTATTGTTTCAGGATCGAGATGTTGGCCAATAGCAGGCGGCACGTCTTCGCCGATCTGCCAAATTTGACGTGAAGTTTGATCGGCAAGGGCGGCGGATATCGCCTTGTTTGCATCTTCATTCGAGGTGCTGATGATTATCTGTGGGCTTTCGTAGTCAAGATCTTTCCATGTTTTTATGGCATGTTCGACAATGGCGCTCGTTTCATTGGAATCGAATGATTCTGGGCCTTGAATTTCATCGCCAACAATTGTGGCGACCGAAGTCCGAGTATTTCCGACAGTTAATGCTAAGAAAGGTTGGTCTGTAGTCATGTTCGTATTGTATCGTTGGTATGCTTCCACTTCCATGGTTAAAACGACGATAATTGATGGGCGCGCACTTGCTGGAAAGGTCAAGGATTCGCTTGCAAATCGAGTGACACAATTGCTATCTGAAGGTAAAAAAGTCCGATTGGACGCTGTGCTTGTCGGTGGTGATCAGGGTGCGCATTTGTATGCGAAAAATCAAGCAAAAGCGTGTAGCGCAGTTGGCATTGAGTACATGTTGCATCAGTTGCCAGAAACAGCAAATCACAAAGAAGTCGAAGCGGTAATTCAAGGATTAAATACACATCCAAGCGTAACGGCAATTATGGTGCACATGCCACTGCCAGATGGTGTGGTTGCAGATTCCATTCAAATGATGATCGCTGTGGATAAAGATGTTGAAGGGGTAAATCCTGCCAATATTGGGAATATTGTGTTTGGTCGCCGAAGTCTAGTGCCGTGCACAGCGCTTGCCGTGATGGAGATGATCGAGTCAACCGGTGTTGAAATCCGTGGCGCAAGAGCAGTATGTGTCGGTGCAAGCACCATTGTTGGAAAGCCAGTGGCGGTGTTGCTCATGCAAGCTGAAGCAACAGTGATTTCAACCAATATACATACAAGGCAATGCGAAGAACTTACTTGCTCAGCGGACATTTTAGTTTCCGCTGCGGGTGTGCCTGGATTGATTAAAGCTGACCATGTGAAAAAGGGTGCCGTTGTCATTGACGTTGGTATAAATCGTATTGTCGGCGAAGACGGCAAAAAGCGCACGGTTGGCGATGTCGATTTTGACGACGTTTGTGCGGTTGCTGGTTTTATATCGCCAGTTCCTGGTGGTGTTGGCCCCATGACTGTTGCGATGCTTCTTCGTAATACCGTCCAGGCAGCAGAAAATTAATTATCCGCGAGTTCCGACTACCTTTTGCTCCGTTTTATCTACCGCGGGTAGATAAAAGATAGAAGGAATGTTAATTAAAGAGGCGGGAAGCAGCTTCGCGGTAGCGAGCAACGGTGCCGTCGATAATCTCTTGTGGAAGCGTAGGCCCCGGTGGTGTCTTGTCCCATTCTCCTGAGGCAACGATTGTTTCAAGCCAATTACGCACGTACTGTTTGTCGAAACTGTCTTGTTCGCGACCAATGCCGTATTCGTCTGCTGGCCAAAAGCGTGAACTGTCCGGCGTAAGCACTTCGTCGATAAGTAAAATTTCATCGGTCGTGTTGCCGTCAGTATCAATGGCGTAGCCAAACTCAAATTTTGTGTCCGCAAGAATAATGCCACGTTTTGATGCGTATGCTGTGGCTTTGGTGTAAATCTCAAGTGAAACACTTCGCAGTCGTTCCATGACTTCATGACCAACTATAGTGCACGCGGTATCGAAATCAATATTTTCATCGTGCCCTTCGGTCGCTTTAGTTGCAGGTGTGAAAATTGGCTCGTGCAGTTTGCTTGAAAGTTGGAGCCCTTCTGGAAGGGCGATGCCGCAAACGGTGCCATCGTTTTGGTATTCCTTCCAGCCACTGCCGGCAAGGTACCCGCGAACAACAAACTCGACTGGAATAACTTCGCAAGCGCGTCCGAGCATCATGCGTCCTTCGCACTGGTCGTACATGGATGGTTCTAAACCCGGAACATCTTCGGGTTTTGTTGAAAGTAAATGGTCTTCAATAATTCCAAGATCGCGTATGAAATCAAACCACTTACAACTTATCGTTGTAAGTTCTTGCCCCTTGCCCGAAACGGCAGTTGGCAAGACGACATCAAACGCACTTATTCGATCGCTCGCAATAATCAAAACCTTGCCCGCTTCGCCATTTTGCGCAGGGATTTGGTAAATATCACGTACTTTGCCTTGGCGACGTTCAGGGAATGGCAGGTGGGTTTCGTACACGCTTGTTTGAGTAGTATTCATGTGCGAATTGTAGCGAACTTTTTGCTGGCTGGACCATTGGAGCCTAGACCTCGTATTGCCAGACCCCAAATGGCATTCCCTCTAAGGTACAATAAGAACATTCTATGCTTTGTTTTACCACATGTTCATCCAACTCATGCGCAGGCGAACTCGTTAATGCGCACCTGCTTTCGAGGGATAGCCAAGTAATTCAGGGCACTGTGACGATTGATGAAAACGGATTGATTTCTGCAAATACAATAGGTCATCCAAGTTTCGCGCTTTGTCTTTTGTACGACGCGGGGAAAGCGGGTCGTTTGATGTTGCAGACATCGATTCTTCCGCCTCGTGAGCAACCCTATATGCTCTCGCTTGAGCTCGCTCGCCACCGAATTAAATCCTTCCTTGATTTGAGTGAAAACTGGAGTTTGTTCTATCTTTCAGAAGACAACCCCGCAGTGCAACGTTGGGAAGAGGCCCGATTAATTTTTACGAAAGCTCTTGTAACAATAGACGATGAAGAAACTGGAAAACTTGCTCGGCAAGCGTTGGAACTTGCCATTGATGCTTCAGAACGTTTGACGATGGCACATGCGCAGATTTTGCTGCATAAGCGATATGCACACAAGCCAGCGACAGCAGCTGCGCTCGGCGTGCAGGTGCATCCGGCTCGATTTGATCCGCCGCTTAGGTCACTTCTTGATAAGAATTTTAAAATTGTAAAACTCCCGATGAACTGGACTTCAATTGAGCCGGAAGAAGGTAAATATAATTGGGAAGAAACAGATCGCTGGGTAAAATGGGCGCAAGAAAACAAGAAACATATT
>CAWLAZ010000097.1:0-6022 GCA_963854955.1 Phycisphaerae bacterium
AAACGCAATTTCCTTTG
This sequence comes from Phycisphaerae bacterium, assembly GCA_963854955.1. Classification (GTDB taxonomy): domain Bacteria; phylum Planctomycetota; class Phycisphaerae; order Phycisphaerales; family SM1A02. The sequence goes on from CAWLAZ010000097.1 coordinate 18, forward strand.
AATCGACCGCATGGTGCTTGCCGTCATACACAATCACTTTAATGTTATACATTGGGTACCCCGCAATAGCCCCATCGCACATCACAGACTTAACACCCTTTTCAATCGCAGGCATAAATTGCTTTGGAACAGAACCGCCAAATGTATCGTCTACAAACACAAAACCATCAGGCGATGCCTCAGTTTCTTCGCCAACTGCTGGCTCAACACGAAGATACACTTCGCCGAACTGCCCAGAGCCCCCAGACTGTTTTTTATGTTTATGGTGGCCTTCTGCGCCAGTTGTAATTGTTTCTTTATACGCAACCTTTGGCGTCCTTGTCTCAACTTCAACACCATACCGATCTTTCATCAACCTAAGCTTGACACGTAAATGAATATCGCCAAGACCCCGCAAGACTAAATCGCCCGTTGCGGCAACTCGGTCAACTTCGAGCGTTGGATCTTCACCTTGCAATTTCGTAAGCGCCTCTCCGATTTTCGTTTCAGCATTTCGATTCGCTGCGTCAATAGCCAAGCCATACATTGGCTTAGGCATAGGCAACGGTTTTATTTTCATCTGTTCACTAATAGATGCATCGTGCATCACACTGCCGTAGTGCAACTCTTCAACCTTGGCCACCGCGCCTATATCCCCAGAAATAACTTCAGGAATTTCCACATGGTCTTTACCTTGCAACTTAAACACATGACTTAATCGCAACGGTTTTTTAGAATCTCCAACCCTTGGGTGCACCTTAGGATTCAATGCGCCTTGATGGACGCGAAAAACACAGAGTTTTCCAACATAAGGGTCCGCAGAAACTTTAAACACATGGGCAACTGGATGTTCGCCATCGTTTGTTGCATGCCATTCTTCTTGAGCATCACCCTCATGAATAACAAATGTTCTTGGATTTCCCTCAAGCGGATTCGGGCAAAGATTCGCTATGAAATTCATAAACTCACTCACGCCAATATTTTCTTTTGCAGACATAAACATAACTGGCACCAGATGTGCCTGCCGAAGTGCAGCTTCAAATGGCCCATGCAATTGCTCTGGACTCACTTCGCCCTGTTCTAAATACGCTTCCATCAACGCTTCATCTACTTCGACAACTTGATCAACAATGCCCGTATGAAAATCTGCAACATCACCCAAATCAGAATCGCCTACAGCATTGCTAAAACAGTTTATAACTGCTTTCCCATCTTCAGCTGGCAAATTAACTGGTCGGCATTCACTGCCAAATGTTTTTTGAATTTGCTCAAGCAATGCGCCCAAATCTTCGCAATGGTCAATTTTATTCACTAGAATTACTTGCGGAAGCTCGCGGTCCCTACCAATCTTCATCAACTTACGAGTAGTTGTATCAATACCGACACTTGCATCAATCATCACCACTTGCGTTTCGACCGCGGGCAATGCTGCAACTGCTTTGCCAAAGAAGCCAGGGATTCCTGGCGTGTCGATAATATTCACATGCGCACCGTTATGATCAAAATGCACAATAGCACTGTCAATCCCGTGCCCATATTCTTTTTCTAAATCATCAGAATCACAAACCGTATTACCCTTCTCAATCGAGCCAACACTTTCTATTTCTCCCGCTGCATGCAGCATTGCCTCAACAAGTGTTGTTTTTCCAGCACCTGCCGCGCCAGTCATTGCAATGTTACGAATATCAGTCGTTGTGTATAAGGCCATTGGCTTCTCATCTCCGTTAAAGGCATTGTAGAAAAAGTAGTCAAGTAATTAGTGAAAATAACTATAACACTTTAAACACAACTAGGAGAGAGAAGTTTGACGAATTCCTTCATAAACACACGCACAAACAGCTGTTGCAAGATTCAAACTGCGCGCTTCGCCCACCATCGGCAATGTCAAACATGCTTGCTTCCCTACAAAATCATGCACTTTCTGCGGTACACCGTGTTGTTCATTTCCAAACAATAGATAATCACCCCGTGTGAATGCCGCGTCCCAAATTGGTTTTTGTGTCTTGGTGGTCAATAACCAAATTGTCTTGGGGTGCTCTGCCTCAAGGAAAGCATCCCAAGAGGCATGCTCTCGGACATCGAGTAAATGCCAATAATCTAAACCTGCTCTGCGTACTGCTTTTTCATCCATGTCAAAGGCAACAGGATGAATGATGTGCAAACGACAGCCTGTCGCCATCGCCGTTCGTCCAATGTTTCCAGTGTTGTTTGGAATCTGAGGCGCGAGTAATACAATATTAAACGCAGGGTCTTCCATCAATCAATGTCCGTAGAGTGGGTACGTTTCACAAAGAATACGAACTTCTTGTTTTACTTCTGCGCACACTGCCGCATCGCCACCACTTGCAAGTACGCGATCAATCAAACCCGCAACTGTTCGCATGTCTTCTGTGTTCATTCCGCGAGTAGTAAGTGCCGCTGTTCCAAGCCGCAATCCACTGGTCACCATTGGTTTTCGTGGATCATTTGGAATGCCGTTTTTATTCACAACAATACCTGCCCCGCCAAGCCAATCCTCGGCATCCGCACCAGTCAAATTTTCATCACGAGGGCGTAAATCGACAAGCATTAAATGATTATCCGTTCCACCACTGCAAAGTCGGTATCCATATCCAACGAGTGCCTCTGCAAGTGCCGCTGCATTTTCAACAATGCTTTTTGCATATTCTTTAAAAGATGGTTGCAGGGCTTCGCCAAAAGCGACCGCTTTTGCCGCAATAATGTGCATTAATGGTCCGCCTTGACTTCCTGGAAATACTTTACGATCAACAAGTTTTGCCACTTCTTCATCGTTTGTCATTATAAGTCCACCGCGTGGTCCACGAAGCGTCTTGTGTGTTGTTGTTGTCACAATATGTGCATGCGGGAATGGCGACGGATGCTGTCCACCTGCAACAAGCCCGGCGATGTGTGCAATGTCAGCCATCAAATACGCGCCAACTGAATCCGCTATTTCTCGAAAACGTTTAAAGTCAATGCTTCGAGAGTACGCGCTGTACCCACAAATGATCATGTTTGGTTTGGTTTCAAGTGCACGCTTGGCAATGTGATCGTAATCAAGTGTTTCAGTTTCAGTGTCAAGATCATAACTTTCAATATTGTAGAACGTGCCTGAAAAGTTTGGTTTTAATCCATGGCTCAAGTGACCACCAGAACTAATTGGTAACGACAAAATAGTATCACCTGGTTTACACAACGCCATGAACGCTGCAACGTTGGCATTGGCGCCACTGTGTGGTTGCACGTTGACATACTGGCAACCAAACAATTCTTTTGCTCTGTCTCTTGCAAGATTTTCAATCGTATCGTGATGTTCACAACCACCGTAGTACCGTTTTCCTGGGTACCCCTCTGCGTATTTGTTTGTTAACCAAGAACCCATAGTGTGCATCACTGCTGGAGAAACGTGGTTTTCTGAAGCTATCAACTCCAATGTATATTGTTGTCGTTGCGCTTCGTCCGCCATACTTTTGGCTATCTGCGGGTCAGCGACTTCTAATGCGCTAAGCAGCTCAATTGACATTGGGTCAAGAATTGGTGTTTCTGTTGTATTCGTCATACCGTGTATTCTACACAGACTATGCCATTCCTTCTCCCACTTTTGCTTGCTGTTTCGCCAATTCAAATCGACGGTTTGTTTCAAGATTGGAGCGATGGAACGAACCACCAAGAAGACGCGAAGTACCTCTATACACTTGTCGAATTGCCGAACAAAGCGTGCCTGCAGCAATTACCAGAACAAAAGGTTGTTGAACTTGGCGAATACACGATTTTCTTCTCTCCAAACAATAAGGGGCACGGGGTTTCCTGTAAAAAAGGTGACAAATGGATTTCACCCTACGAAGCCGGCGTTATCTTTGCGCCGACAACCGCATCCACCAAATTTGAAGTCCGAGTGCATAAACTGCATCAAAAATGCACCACTTCCTTCGATTTTTCTAAGAACGCCGACATTCGTGTTGTAAGTTGGAATGTGCAATTCGGCGCGTTGCTCAAAGATAAACCACGTGGCGTTAGGCTGCTCAAGGCACTTGATCCAGATGTGCTTCTTCTTCAAGAACTCGACGGTGATGATACGAACGAACAACTGAATAGCTTTTTAGAGCAAACACTCGGCGGCACTTGGTTCACATGCATGTCGAGAGTGCATGGGACCGAGCGACATCACCAATTACGTTCGGCTGTTTGTATCAACCAAAGAACAAAGTTCACCAACAACTTGGCCCCATTCAAAGCCCTCTACGGCGCATCCATTTTCAACAATGTCCCTGTTAATTTCTTTTCGCTGCATATGCGTTGTTGCGGAGGACCAACTGGAGAAGCCGAAGACCAACGACAAGAAGAAGCAAAAAAGATACGCAACGCCATTGATACATCAACCGATCAAACTTGGATTGTCGCAGGCGACTGGAATCTCGTAGGCACGACAAAACCACTAAAAATAGTACAATCAAATACACTGGCTATTGTTGATGCCTTCCAACCAGATGGTTTACTCAACGCCACTTGGTCTGACACGACATCTTCGTTTACTCCGGGACGGCTTGACTGGATGTTGTATTCGCCAAAGACGCTCGAAATTGTCCGTTCCTTTGTACTTGACACTTCCGACCTTGACATCAAAACATGTGTTTCCCATGGCATTCTTCAAGAAGATACCGCGAAGCTTTCTGACCACCTTCCTCTCGTTGCTGATTTCAACATATCGCAATGATTCTCGAAACTAAAACAGGTACGATCACCCTTGGGTACAAAAACGGCTTCTTGTTTTGCGAATTTGGCAAACATGCAGTTGACAAAAAACCGACCAAAAAATTAGCAAAGCAACTTTCTGATTATTTTGCAGGCAAAAAAATACTATCGTTCGATGCACCGATGCCGGCAGGCCCGCCATTCACGCAAAAATGTTGGGAAGCTTGCCGTGCAATTCCTTTCGGCGAAACCATCACTTATAAAGAGTTAGCAAAACGTGCTGGTTCGCCTAAAGCCATGCGCGCGGCTGGGCAAGCTATGCGTAACAACCCACTAACCATCATCACGCCCTGCCATCGAGTGATTGCATCAAGTGGGTCATTGCATGGGTACGCTGGTGTAACAAACCCCAACAGCGTACAACTTAGACGCAAAAAAAACCTTATTGCACTCGAACAACGTACAATAGCGCTATGAATATAACCATTGTTGGCACAGGATATGTTGGGCTCGTAACAGGCACATGCTTTGCAAATGCAGGCAATCAAGTTACTTGTCTTGATATCAACCCAGAGAAATTACAATTATTACGTAACGGCGAAGCGCCGTTCTTTGAGCCGGGGCTCTCAGAACTTATGACTAGTTCAATAACCGCTGGCCGACTTCATTTCACCGATACAAAAGAAGAAGCGTACGACAATCCCGACATCATCTTCATCTGTGTCGGAACACCAACCGGAGCCGACGGCCGATGCGATCTTTCGTACGTTCTGTCGGTCGCTGATGATATCTCTGCTTTACTTACATTTATGGATTCCGCGCCAGTTGTCATTGTAAAATCTACCGTGCCCGTTGGCACAACACAACAAATTGCAAAACGAATTCAAGGTGACTTTTACATAGCTAACAACCCTGAATTTTTACGCGAAGGCAATGCAATCGATGACTTCTTGCAGCCAGACCGTGTCGTCTGCGGTGTGGAGCACGACCGTGCAAAAGATGTTCTCTCGCAACTTTATGCACCATTTACTGGACAAGGAAGACCGTTGCTTTTCTTCGACATTCAGTCATCTGAAATGGTGAAGTATGCATCAAACGCGATGCTTGCTTGCAAAATTAGTTTCATCAACGAAATTGCTTCGCTGTGCGAACGAAATGGAGCAGACATCGATAACGTACGAACAGGCATGTGCGCAGACAGTCGAATTGGCACCGAGTTTTTCCGTCCCGGCATTGGGTACGGCGGTTCATGTTTTCCAAAGGACACACTTGCTGTAATGGAAATGGGCGAGGATGCACAAGCACCCTGCCTTGTGAATACCGCAGTGCACAAC
>CAWLAZ010000098.1:0-6014 GCA_963854955.1 Phycisphaerae bacterium
TTTTTTGTGCAGCGCTTTTGGGCATGAAGGCGCTCCATGGGCTTGCTTGTTCTTCGGTATCCACTTCTGTGAATTCAGTTACTTTTACTTCATTCCCAGCAAGTACCGTTTTCACATGTTGCTCGCTTGCTTGCACTGACCAGAGAATCCCGGCAGTGATAACGATAAATCCAAGCAAGAGCATTGCTTTTTTTATTTTTGAGCTTGCTTGCTTTAAAGCATTCATGTTGTCTTTCACGAAACATCCTCTCCGTGTTTATGCGGTGCGCACAAACTAGACATACCAACAGCGCATCCATGCACTGCACAGGGATGTTATCGGCACAAGAACCCTATTTTCACCAATATTTCGCCGATTCACACTCTCTGCCCCACTATCTCGCCAAGTTCCTACTGCGGGTTTGGGGTCTGGGGCTGTGGGGTCTGACCCTAAATCGAGAGCCAATGAAAAAATTCTGGAGGAGGTCAGACCCCGAGGGTCTGGCCCTAAATAGCCACAGGTGAATTAAAGGTGCGGCAATCCCACATCATTATTGTGGTTTACGCGAGTTTAGGATTTTTGATAGCAACAAGAAGCTCATACACACCATCGAAACAAAGAGCACCGTCATGAGCAAACTGTCGTCCTCTCGCATGCGCTCAGTCAACGTAATTGGGTCACTTACCGTTCCTGATGGCCAGCCAAGCCTAACCACCGTGGTTGTTCCGTTTCGCTCAACCCCAACGACCGTAAATCCACTCGATGATGTCGTAACGCCCCACCGACCCTTTGGAATGGGGAAATTCGCCAACTCGACCAAATTATTTTTTTGGATGCCAACAAGCGTTGCAACGCCCTCTTGCACCGCCACAAGAATTGGCCAATCATCTTTGCGTATAAAGTCAAATAACTCACCCTCGAGCGGCATGCCGAAGTCACCTAATTCCCATTGACCACCCTGCAATGAAGACACGCGCACGTGCCCATCTTTCCCTTGTACTGCAGAAAGAAGTTCACCATGAAACGAAGTAATAAATGCATTTGTTCCATTGACGCTTGGGAGAAACTCCCACTGGTTGTTCACATAATGCGCGAGTGTCGTTTTAGATTTTTCTCCACTACCAAACACCAATAAAGGACTTGAATTGTGCAGTAAAAAATCTGTCGGATGATTCTCTGTCTGAAACATTGATCGCATGACTGGTGACTGCATCAAGGCATCACGAGAAGAACTCGCATGCAACGATGATGCCAGTTGTATCGTGTATAACCCTACACCATTGGTGTCATCAATAAACCACATGGTTTGCTTTTCAACTGCGAGCCCCGCTGGCCTTCGAGTAAAAGGATGGATTGCAAGATATTCACTCTCTCCAACTTGTTCACAAAGTTCATAGTCCAGATCTTGCGCGCGAGTAAACGATGTCGCACTTGGGTCAATGTCTCCAATAAACCAAACCCCTTCTTCATTGCCCGTAAGGGCAAGCGGAGTATTGGTTAGCATAAGTGCAACAATGTACGCAATCATCTTTGTTTCCCTTGGTAAATCACATCCGGGTTGAGCGCTTTACGCAAGTATGCACTGTCAAAAACACGCCCCATCGGTTCCTCTTCGACGATTGTTGACAAAGTAGAGAATGCGATTTTTATTTCTGTGTCACCACGCGTATCCGTAACATCGATAATCCCTCCTGTCACAGGCCAATAAATTTCATGCCTATTTGCTAATTCAACCTTAATGCCCGTCCGATGCAACGCGCTTGAAACATCTTCATCTGAACGTACCGATATTTCAAGTGGGCGGCGCGATGCAGGGTCGAACGTTGCCGTCCAAGTGCTGCCTCCATCGTCAACAAGCGTAACAACACCGCGGTCAACGTGCATAGTTCCACTTGGCAACGGCGCCAAGCCAAGAAGAACAAGCGCCGTTGTGATATCAGAAAACATTCCGTTATTCCCATTGAATGTCAACGAGGTTTCTTCGCCCAACATGTCAAAAAGCCAATGCCCATCTCTGTCACCACCAAACCATAACAACAGTTCACCTAATTTTGACACTCGAAGGGAAATAGCATCGCCCTGTTTCCAAAAATCTAATTCGCCTTGCTCTCTATGTTTGCCGGTATCGTCTGTCCAACGAAACTCAACCACGCCTCTACCGACAAGAGCATAAAATTCCGATGTGCGCTTTGCCTGCGATATTTGAATTTCCGTGGGTGATAGTGCGCATGGCAAATTCTTGTTTTCACTTTTCTGTGCACAGCCCACAAAAATAAAAATCAACAAAAAAAGCGTTCGCATTAAAAGTCACCCTGTAAAATTTCGCCTAATTGTTCGGATAAATCCTGAATTTCTTCTTCAGCAATACCGGGATTTTTCACGCGAACTGGCTCGCTTTCTACACCTTTAAATTGCAGAAGCCAGATTTCGCCTTCCTCAGCATCTTCTCTGCCAACAAGCTTCAATTTTCGCTTTCTGAGTAAAACAAGCGCCAAAATATAGCGAAACGCAATACGTTGTGGACGTTCGTCTTCGGCAAGTCGTTCAAACAAATCAGCGATTACAGCGTCATCAATGATGATTCCTTGCTTTTTCTCAGAATCTGGAACGGTATATTTCCAGTGGCTATACAGCCGTTCTGGTCGTTTGCCCTTTTCCCAAGCAGCAATACTGTAATCGAGCCGATCGAACCCCTCGTCTTCCTCTCGTTCGCTTAATGTTGCCATCGCTTGCGTGTTAGGGACCAGAGAATCGCCGGTTTCTGCGCACACGCCGGTGGGCCGTGATACGCCTTGTGTATTTCCAAATCGTGCCATATATGAGAATCCTACGGGATAAGCGTATACTTTGAGGATATGACTTGGAATATTATTAGGTATAACCCAATTGAGACAATAATTGAGCTCACAATCATCTGGATTATTATCTATTTTGCGTTCAAATTTCTTAAGGGATCCCGCGGTGGCGTGGTGATTCGAGGACTCTTTGTTATCCTTCTGCCACTTTGGCTTCTTCAATTAGTCCCATCCAATATGGCACAATTTGACCGCCTTGATTTTTTTGCAGACCAATTCTTAACAGGGTTGTTTTTACTTTTAATTATTATCTTTCAACCAGAACTTCGCCAAGCGGCTATTCGAGTAAGCCAGTCCGGCATGTTCGCTCGGTTCAGAAACATGACGTCGGTTGGTGGCACAACCATTTCTGCAATTGCAAACGCCTCTGTTTTTATTGGAAGAAATCAATTCGGAGGACTCATTGCAATTGAAAGAGAAAACAGAATTGTTGATCATGTTATTGGAGGCCAACCCATTGACGCGGAGGTAAGCGCTTCATTGTTAGAGTCTATCTTTTGGCCGAACAATCCATTGCACGATCTTGGATTAATTATTAATGGCGACCGTGTTGTCAAAGCGAATGTGCAATTTCCCCTCGCCGATGAATCTGCGATGCTCTCTGCGGGGCTTGGATCAAGGCACCGCGCTGGCGTTGGATTATCCATGCGTTGCGATGCGCTTGTCATTATCATCAGCGAACAAACCGGTCGCATTTCTTTTGCTGATCACGGCAAGTTAACCTTTATTGAACGCGATGATGTTGAAGCAGAACTTGCCAATCGGCTAAACCCTATACAAGAAGTAGTCGCTACCCAGCAGAATGCTACTGAAGATGCGCCTGTTTCTACAGCAAAAACGGAGCACGCAGAATGAACCGCAAAGATGACATTGGCGCAATCTTGTTTATTACTGCGTTGACCATTGTGGTTTGGATTTGGGCTGCTGGAAAAACAAAATACACATCGGATGTAACAGTAACCGTTTTCTTATCACTACCAGAGGGTTCAACGAGCTCCATTTCACCAGAATCGACATCCGTAACACTCGCCATTTCTGGGGCACGCACCGCAGTTGATTCAGCAAAACACGCCTGCGATGGCGGCTTGCATTTAACACTCAGCGATACCGACAAACAACTAACGCTCTCTGATATATCAAGAAGAATCGCCTCACTTGATTCTATTAAAGACACTGGTGCAATTATTTACGAAGCAACTTCAAAGCACTTCCCGCTTACAATTCACACTGTCGAGTTAGTTGAAGCAACTGTGGAGGTGCAGTTACCAAATGTAACTGTAAGCGGTGATATAACGATTGAACCTGCAACAATCACATTGCACATACCAAAAGAACTTAGGAAAAGTTTACCAAAAGCTATAACTGCAAACGCTGTTGTAAGCGAGATTGCATTGCAACAACTTCAACCAGGCATCGTGCACACAAAAGATGCAATCATACGCCTGCCCGAAGCACTGACCGAAGCCGGTGTCACCGCAACCCCAAGTCGCGTCGCAGTCACTTTTAAAATCCAATCTAGCACGAAGACAAAAGAACTTTCGCAAGTGCGCGTGCTCATTGCTGGACCAGCGGAAGATTACTCGGCCTATTCTGTCACGCTTGTAAGAAAAGTGATTCCATTTGTCACTATTGAAGCTGATGCTGAAATTATTGAGGGTATTGATGCTGGCGAAGTAAAGGTGTTTGCAATTCTTCGACTTGCTTCAAGCGAAATGGAGCAACAAGTTAGCACAAAACGCGTTTCAGCATTCCTTGCCATCATGAAGGATGGTGCTGGACACGAACTTGTCGCAACAGTCGAGGACCCCTCAATACTTGATATAGAACTTGTGATTAAGCCCATCAGTCCTTCGACAACACCTTAACCACCCCCGCCGCGTTCCCTAATGTTGCAATATCTCATTCATTCTTTTAAGTCCAACGAGTGGCGAACCACGCTTTTTTGCCTCTGCGAAGCAGAATAGTAGTCCCGTGAAGCAAATCATCGACAGTAAGCATTCGGTCAAGCGCTTCGTCGCCGTTGATTTTTTCGCCATTAATTGCAACTGAACCATTTTTCAAAAACTCACGCGCTTCGCGTTTACTTTTACACAATTCTGTCTTGGGTAGAAGTTCCACAAGTGAGCATGATTCCATGCCAAGTGTACTTTTTGAAAATTCGCCTGCAGGGACTTCAGCAAAAACTTCCCCGAGCATCTTTGCATCAAGCGAAGTTATATCGCCACCGAAGAGTGCTTTTGCAGCTTCATTACATCGTGTAACATTTTCTACGCCGTGAAAAATTTCGGTCATCGCATCAGCAAGCGCTTTTTGCGGAGCACGTTGGTGCGGCGCAGCGCTGTGTTCTTGTTCGATTGATTCAATGGCTTTCTTGTCTAAAAAAGTGAACCAACGCAAAAATTTACCTGCATCTTCGTCTGGAATATTCAACCAATATTGGTGAAACGCATACGGACTTGTGCGATCTTCCGTTAACCAAATCGCACCCTTTTCCGTCTTGCCGATTTTGGTGCCATCGCTTGCTGTTACCAAGGGATTGGTAATACCCGCGCCTCGGAACTCTGTATCTTCTGCACCAGACATGTCGCGACGAATCAAATCTATGCCCGCAACAATATTCCCATATTGGTCACTACCTGCAATCTGGATTGTGCAATCCATTTCACGGCGAAGATGTAAAAAATCATACGCCTGCAAAATCATATAACTGAATTCTGTGTAAGAAATCCCTTGCTCGCGGTTGTTCAAACGGTCCTTCACAGAATCTTTTTGAATCATTGTATTGATTGAAAAATACTTCCCTACATCACGCAACACATCAAGGAATCCCAGTTCACTTAGCCAGTCCGCATTGTTCACAATGATTGCGGCATTCTCGCCTTCAAAATCAAGCACTTTTGAAAAACACCGAAGTTGCCCTTCGATATTTTTCGCGACTTGTTCTTCTGACAACAGTTGCCGTTCAGCATCTTTGCCTGAAGGGTCTCCGATCAACCCTGTACCCCCACCCATTAACACGATTGGGGTATGCCCAGCAAGTTGCCAATGGCGTAACATTTTAATTGGCATGTAGTTGCCGATCGTCAGCGCATCTTTCGTTGGATCGAATCCGCAATACGCAATCCTGCAACCGCTTGCTAAGTGTTCCTGCAGTTCATCGCCACCGGTTGTTTGGTGCA
>CAWLAZ010000099.1:0-6010 GCA_963854955.1 Phycisphaerae bacterium
TTCCAAGTCACGAATTTCACCCACGAGGATAACGTCTGGATCTTGACGCAAGAAAGAGCGAAGCAATTTACCAAATGTCAATTCTTGATCGGTGTTCACTTGGCATTGGACCAATCCATCAATGTCGTACTCGACCGGATCTTCCGCTGTAAGAATTTTAGTTTGCGGGGTATTCAATTCCGAAAGTGCAGCGTAAAGCGTCGTCGTTTTGCCTGACCCTGTTGGCCCTGTCACCAAAACAATGCCGTTTGGACGGTGAATAATGTCCGCCATCTTTTCATAGTCAGAAGCGCGTAGACCAATTTTATCCATGTTTAACTGAACATTAGAACGATCAAGAACACGCATAACGACGGATTCGCCAAACATAGTTGGTAAAATAGAAACACGAAGATCAACGGGCGAGCCGCCAACATTCAGTTCGATACGGCCGTCTTGCGGAAGGCGCCTCTCTGAAATATCGAGGTTTGCCATAATCTTTATACGAGAAACAATCGGTAACGCAAGGTGCATTGGCGGTGGAACCATTTCGTACAGCACACCGTCAATTCGGTACCGCATTTTGAACTCGTCTTCAAATGGTTCAAAGTGAATGTCAGATGCTTTATCTTTAATCGCCTGCAACAAAACAAGGTTAATAAGACGAACGATTTTATTGTCCGAAGCAGCCGAAGCAAGTTTGGATAAATCTTCAACTTCGGCTCCGCCGCCGAAATCTCCAATATCAGCATTGTCAAGATCGGCCATCATGTCAGCCATAGACGGACCACCAGATGAATACCGGGCTTTTATGATCGCATCAATTTGATCTGGAGGAGAAACAACGGCTTCTACTTTAAAACCCATAAGCAATCGAAGGTCATCCACAGCGCGATAATTATCCGGTGATTTAAGAGCAATGGTAAGCAACTTAGTTGCTTCGTCATAATTTACAGGTACGATTTGGTAGGTCGTCGCACTTTCAACCGGTAGCGTATCAAAAGCTATTTGCGGAATGGAGTCAACGTCCAATTTCACCCACGCAAGGCCAGCCTGCCCAGCAAGTGTTTGCTGGATATCGGTGTTGGTTATAAGCCCCATCTCGACCATGATTTCACCAATTTTTTTACGGTCGTTTTTCTTATGAGCAACCTTTTGAACAGAAAGTGCCTCGTGCACTTGCTCTCGAGTAAGCAGACGTAATTTGGTGAGCACCCGGCCAAACCGTCGACCTTTTAACTGGGACGGATCTACTTTCTTCTTTGTTGGGGTTGATGGTTGTTTTGCCATTGGGGGTATTATAACTCCAGAGTATACTTGTCTAGATTACAGATGATTTGCAAGGCACAGTACGCTGGCAACCTAAATAAGATTGATTATCGCATTCGCCACATAGATTATTCGCTATTTATCCAGTTTCTTCAAGGTGGAAATTGGAAAAATTTAAAAGATTATGGAGTATCAAGTTCGCTGCGACCGACTTTTCCGCCAGCTTCATGCACTTTTTGGGTCAGGGCATTCGAATCACGCCCTTTGTCTATCATCTCCTCCGCGCCAATCCACCCTTTTTCGTACAACTTCCATAAATGGTCATCTAGAAGTTGCATGCCAAATTTACGCCCAGTTTGGATCGCAGAGTCAATACGGAATGTTTTGTTCTCACGAATAAGGTTTGCGACGGCAGGTGTAACAACAAGAAATTCATACGCCGCAACACGCCCTGTCTTGTCGATTCGACGAAGCAGCACTTGAGAAAGCACTGAAATGAGAGAAGTAGACAATTGCACCCGTACTTGCTCTTGCTGATTAGTTGGAAAGGCATCAATAATCCGGTTGATTGTGCCTGAAGCACCCGTTGTATGCAATGTAGCAAACACCAAGTGACCAGTTTCAGCCGCCTGAATAGCCGCTTCAATGGTTTCCAAGTCACGCATTTCACCCACAAGAATAACATCAGGATCAGCACGAAGCACACGCCGAAGTGCTTCAGAGAAACTTGGCACATCATTGCCGACTTCACGCTGATTAACGATCGATTTTTTATGGTAATGATAATATTCAATGGGGTCTTCAGCGGTCACAATGTGCCGTTCAAGATTCGTATTTACATAGTCGATCATGGTCGCCAAGGATGTAGTTTTGCCCGAACCAGTTGGACCCGTAACAATAAACAAACCACGTGGTCTTCGAATCAACTCTTTGAGAATTGGCGGCAATCCAATTTCATCAAAAGAAAGAAGTTCATTCGGAATAAGCCGCAAAACAAGTGTAACATCTCCGCGTTGACGAAAAATTGCCACACGAAAACGTGCTTCTGTACCAAAGGCAAAACCAAAGTCACAGCTGCCTTCTTCTTGTAATTCTTGCTGCGCTTTTTCTGGCGTAATTTGCTTCATCAAGGCAACGCAATCGTCACCATCAAGGACTTTTGTGTCTAAGTTTTTTAAGCCACCATGCAACCGAAGCGTTGGCTTTCGGCCAACCGTCAAGTGAAGGTCCGATGCGCCGGTGCGCACCACGGTGTCAAGAAGTCTGTCAATTTGAATAGTGGACATAAATTAGTTCGTCTTTAATAAAGTTAAATATCTACGTTTTCTGTGAGTAACGCATCGGCTTGTGCGAATTTAGCAATTTCCTCAGCTGTCGTATCACCGCGAAGGATTTTTATTTTTCCGTCTTCTACAAGCGTACGCATACCGCCTCGAATACCCGCCTGTCTGATTTGACCAAGAGGCGCACGATTGAATGCAAGTTCACGGATTTCGTTGTTCATCACCATCATTTCAAAGATAGCTTTTCGGCCTCTATACCCAACGTTCCCGCATTTTTGGCAACCGACCGCTTTACAAATATTTGATCCTGCCACTTCTTCTTGCTCAATACCGACAATACGCAAATGTTTCGGGTCAGGATTATCGTCTTTTATTTTGCATTCAGGGCAGAGCATTCGAATCAAGCGTTGCGCCATAATCGCCTGAATTGAACTTGCCACAAGATACGGCTTCACGCCCATGTCAATCAATCGAGTAATTGCAGAGGGCGCATCGTTGGTATGCAAGGTTGAAAAGACAAGGTGACCAGTAAGAGCTGCCTGAATAGCAATGTCCGCAACTTCGCGGTCACGAATTTCACCCACAAGAATAACGTTGGGCGCCTGACGCAACATAGCACGAAGAATTGAGGAAAACGTCAATCCAATTGAATCTCGAACTTGGCACTGATTGATGCCAGCGAAACTATATTCAATCGGATCTTCTGCAGTAATAATCTTTCTATCAGGCCGATTCAACACATCAAGCGCTGAATACAGCGTTGTTGTTTTACCAGAACCTGTTGGACCAGTAACAAGAAGAATACCGTTTGGCTTACGAATCAACTTCATAAAAGCATCGTAATTTTCTTGTTCAAAACCAATGTTACGCAAACCAATTCGAACAGAATCTGGGCGCAAAATACGAAGCACAACCGATTCGCCGTGATACGCAGGACAGCAACTGACACGAAAGTCAATCTGCTCTCCATCGACACCCATTTTAATTCGGCCGTCTTGTGGAATTCGTTTTTCAGCAATGTTGACACCCGCCATCAACTTCAACCGAGCAAGAATAGCTTGTTGCATTCGCTTCGGCAAATTGTCACGAACATGGCACACACCATCGATTCTGTACCGAAGTATGACGCGGTCTTCCATTGGTTCAATATGAATATCAGAGGTGCGGTTACGCACGGCTTCTGTGATAAAACGAGCAACTAATTTTACAATGGGTGCTTGGTCGTCATCCATATCAATAGATGAGTCAACGGATTTATCGACCGAACGATCAACCGAAACATCTACAGAATCCGTCACGAGAGAAGTTTCAGAAACGGCGCTTCCTTTGGTTCCAGTTGCTTCAGCAATGAATGCTTGAATCGCACCCTTGGATGAAAGGATCGGCTCGAGTTCGCAATTTAATCGGAATCTAAGCAAGTCAAGCAGTTCAAGATTCAACGGATCATGAATGATGAGCTGCAATTTGTCGTTCACTTTTGCAAGTGGAATAATCGTATGCTTTGTTATGACGTCTTTTGGGATGAGATCCAGATCTGGCTTTTGCTCGCCATCAGAACCATCGAGGGCGATGTACGTCATCCCAAACTGTTCTGCGAGTGCAATTACGACGGCTTTTTCATCGCAAGCACCTTGATCTTGCAAGACCTCGCCGACTTTTTTCGCCGTACCGCTCGCCGTGTCTAACGCCTTTTGAAGCTGTTCTTTTGTAATCGAACCCTGATCAATAAGGATTTCGCCAATTTTTCTACGTAGTTTTCGTGCCATAAGATATGAAGTGGCTCAGCCACCGTTAGTACATAGTATCATCGTAACGTACTATTCAGCAACACGAGGTATTTTTTTATTCCATGAATGTCACAAATCCAATCCGAATTCTTATCACTGCAGGCGCGACAACCGAAGCTATCGATCGCGTTCGGTTCCTTGGTAACAGGTCATCCGGCCAATTGGGGACACTTATTGCCCTTGAAGGCGCAGTGCAAACTTATGAAGTAACACTCATGCTTGGCCCAAACAGTGTCAGCCCAATTGCTCATCCCCGCCTTCGCACGATTCCATTTTCATCCACTCGTGACCTCCGAGCGAAAGTGCAAGAACTTTGGCCATCCCACGATGTACTTATTATGGCTGCCGCGGTTGCTGATTTCACGCCAAAAGGCGGACAAACAGAAGGAAAAATACGAAGAAGTGAAGGGATAACTCTTGAATTAGTCCCCACAGAAGACATTGTGGCCGAGGCCGCAAGCAATGCAAGAGAAGACCAGCGCATTCTTGCTTTTGCCCTTGAAGATGCCGACACACTTCACCGTGTTGCTCTGGAGAAGTTGCAACGCAAAAAAGTGGACGCGATTGTTGCAAATCCAATTGAAACGATGGATGCATCAACCATCACTGCGCGAATATTCACACAAGATGGGCAAGAGCACACTCCCCCTTCAGACATGCCCAAAAGTGCTTTTGCTCGGTGGCTCATTTCTAATCTTGATGAAATTTTGCAACTGCGAAAATAAATCTAGAAGGAAGGTGGCTCAAATCGAATATTGATGCGATTTTGCACCTGCGCAAGTAATTCTATAAGAAGGTAAACTGTGTGGCTTTGCCACTATGCACTACCAACCACTCAAACCATCAAAAATTATTCAAGCAATCACGCTTCTTTCTGCACTCACCATCGTTGTTTGGCTTGGGGTCTGGCTTTCAGATGTAAGTCAACACGCACATCACGCGGTGCACGAGGTGCACATGCCCCATTTTTGGTACATCGGCATCCTCCCATTTATTGGCATACTTGGCGCAATTGCAGTCTTTCCCTTACTTAATTTTACACGGCATTGGTGGGAATGCAATCTCAATCGATTTTTTGTAGCCATGCTTTGCTCGATGGTCACCATTGCTTATATGGTTCTTGTTCTCGGCAAAGATTCTATTGGACCGATGCTTGACCATTCCATTATGAAGGATTTTATTCCATTCATTGTGTTGTTGTTTAGTTTGTATGTCATCAGCGGCGGGATTCATCTTTCAGGTGACCTTGAAGCATCGCCAAAAGTAAACACGTGCATTTTAGGTATTGGCGCACTTATCGCGAGTTTCATCGGAACAACAGGTGCATCGATGTTGCTCATCCGTCCACTTCTTAAAACAAATTCACAACGAAAACATGTTGTACACACAGTTGTTATTTTCATTTTCTTAGTCAGTAACATCGGTGGAACATTATTACCTATTGGTGATCCACCACTATTCCTTGGATATTTACGCGGAGTTCCATTCCTTTGGACACTCGAACTTTGGCCTATGTGGGCAACGACATGCGGCATTTTGCTCGTTGTGTATTTTGTTTGGGACACATTTCTATGGAACAAAGAAACTGACCGATCGCATCTTCGTGATGAATTGCAACAAGAACCGTTGCGCTTAAATGGCAAGCTAAACTTCTTGTTCATCGGCGGCATTGTTGCCTCTGCAGCGTTTATA
>CAWLAZ010000100.1:0-5969 GCA_963854955.1 Phycisphaerae bacterium
AATACCTTGACGAGGGTGGTCTCATTGTCATGCTGGGAACTGCAACACAAGCAAAAGCATTCACTGAAATTGCAGAAACACTTTGTCCTCAAATATCTCCAGAAAAAGCAAATGACAAACACTGGTCACTTTCTCTTTTGCATACAAGTAAGGGTGCTCATGTAACTGCATGGAACGATGGTATCCGGGATCGTATTTTGCTTATAAAACACGCACCAAAAAAACTTGTTTCATCAGAAAAGTCGTCGCTCTCGAAACTTTTTGTCAACATCTGTTGCGGAGCCGCAGAACTTGACCACTGGAAACCAAGATTAGCCATGAGAACATTCGCTGATTCTCGCAAAACATTATGGATTGCTCAACACGACGGCAATTGGGATACCGAGATTCTTGGAGTGCAAAAATGGAAATATAAAACGACGCCAATTACAAAACTAAAGAAAAAGAATCTTATTCTTGTCGGCGGCATTTATAGTTCTGAGGCAACCGATCAACTTGCAAAAGAAGTTGTCCGTCTTGCCAATCGAGGCTCGACTGTTCTTGTTGAATCCATCGGTGGGCGGCATGCCTTTGCTTCAACGTTGCAGGGAAAAATCGAATCAGAAATAGATGCTGTATTTACTGAGGCAAAGAAATTTTCTGATATTCCGGCACTGCGAGGATGGTCCATCAAAAACCGTAAAACTGATGTCTCGCCACTTATCGCTTCCATGCCAAAAGGCAACATATACATCTTTGATTGTGACCTGCGCAATGGATTGCTTGAACAGACATGCTGGGGCGTGCATGGATACACCGCCGAATCCGCCGTTAATATCATCGACACATTACTTGAAGAATAAATGCATTACACTGCCATTGTGAAACATCCATCTATCATCTCGTTTATCTGTGTCATTCTTATCGCAGTCATGGCGGGTTTCTATGTGGTAAACCATCAGCGCGCATCGAACATTGCCCACCTGCTTGGTTCTCCCGCTGTTGCTGACAACATCGATGGTATCAATTTGGCAGAAGACAAGCCGTTTGACGATCTTGTTGTGTTGTTTGAAAAAATTCTTTCCGAACACAACGAGGCTTCTACTCGCGCGCAAGAAGTGCTTGTCGCGCGCGCCTTTGATGAACATCGAGTACATACGCTCAAATTACTTCCAATCAACAGAGAACTTGTCGAAGCAGTCATCTGGTGGAGCGAAGACCATAAAGAAACACAACGGTTTACTTCATCGACTGAAATGCTCATACCTTCACTTCATCAACTTGCCTGGCTAACAGGGGTTGAGGAAGCACCAACGCTAGATGTGCTCTTGGAAACGCCAGTGCAAGATCGCGATGGAAGTGTCGTTCTTGGTGTGCTTGCAATCAAGAAGTTTACAACCCAGCAAGAACGTCATCGCTTGATTCACCAATGGATGAATGATTTTAGTCTTGCTCGACAAAAATCCGCCGTGCTCCTTGCGATGATGGAAGACAAAACGTACGATTTTCCACCGTCGCAACGACCAGAACTTTCAACGATTCAAGCCATTCAAAAAGACACTAACTACTTCCTTGCGTGGCGAACACTCCATGATAAAGAGGGAATGATAATTCCAGATATTGCGCTTGCTGGCATGCTCGCCAATCAAGAAAAGTTCTTGCCCATTCTCATTGAAAGTGCACAAGAACACAAATGGAAGCACCCTGAACATGCAATTTTGATTGCCTCGTACTTTGCGCCAAAAGTTGCAAGCGCAATTCCATTCGACTACCTACAAAATACTGAATCAAGGAAGAAATGGTGGTCACTCTTCACTTGCGGGTTACTGCTTGAAAGGCGATGATACACACCATGGACAAAACAACAGCACTTAGCGTTATGATGATGCCTCGCGATGCAAACGGGCTTGGGACCATTTTTGGCGGGATTATCTTGTCGTACATTGACCAGGCAGGTTTTGTAGAAGCAAGGAGAAGCGGCATTCATAGGTGGGTCACCGCTTCGATGGATAAGGTTGATTTTGAAAAACCCGTTTTCATCGGTGATGTTGTTCGCTTCATAACAGAAACTGTAAAAACTGGCCGTACTTCAGTTGTTATTGAAGTGACTGTTGAAGCAGAGCGGTTCAATTCCGGCGAACGAATAATTGTTACCACTGCATCTGTGACCATGGTCAGTGTGGATGCCGAAGGGCATTCTATTCCGTTTGATTCACCGCCAACTTGCCAAATGGGTGCCAAAAAATGACCACACTTGCTGTGCTATTTAGTGGTGGCGGCCGAACTATCTTAAATCTTATTGACAAGATTAAAGATGGCTCTCTTGATGCGCGCATTACCCTTGCCATCGCATCAACAGACAACCTCGCCGGCATCGATCGGCTTACAAATCGTGGCATTGATGTCGCAATCGCAAAACAAGATGGCGATTCGCCAGATGTAATCGACGCACGAGTACACGCATGGCTCGAAGAGGAAAAACCAGATTTAATTTTACTTTGCGGTTATCTTCGACTTCTCAAAATTGATACATGGATGCATGAGCGCGTGCTCAACATTCACCCCGCTTTGCTTCCTGATTTTGGCGGCAAAGGGATGTACGGCATGCATGTGCACGACGCCGTTCTTAAAAGCGGGTGCAAACAATCTGGATGCACCGTTCATTTTGTAGACGAAGAGTACGACCACGGCCCGACTGTTTTGCAAGAAACATGTGACATTTCTGCTAACGAAACAGCGCAATCGCTTGCAGAAAAAGTGTTTTCCCTTGAATGCAAGGCGTATCCAGATGCAATTCGTAAAGTTGCCGAGCAACTCAAGGTATGATGCATAGACATGAGTAATTCGAATCAAAAAAAATTAAAACGCCCTTTTTTGCGGGGGCTTGCCGTTCTTCTTCCCTCAGTCCTTACGCTCTGGCTTATTGTCAAAGCGTATCAATTCATTGATTCTGCCATTGCAGAACCCATCAACCGAGGAATCCGCACAGGCTTTATCCAACTACCGAAATATTTTCCGTCCCTTGCTGAAACGCTTGCGATGGGGCCAAGCCCAGGCACATTAGAAGCAGCCGCTCAAGCTGCAAATATTCCAACGGCTGACACGACGGCGCTTCGCGCACTTGCACATGACATGTTTGCTGACTCCGTTAATACTTGGTGGACGGAACATGTATGGATGAACTTTCTCGGATTAATTGTTGCTGCAATTATTGTATACATTTGTGGGCGCCTCGTTGGTGGATTTATTGGGCGAGCATTTTACAAACGCATTGAAAAAATAATGGTCGCTGTGCCCGTTATTCGAAAGGTATACCCATACATCAAACAACTTGTTGACTTTCTGATCAACGACGAAGATAAGCCGAAATTTAGTCGAGTGGTCGCCGTTGAGTATCCGCGCAAAGGAATCTGGTCCGTTGGTTTTATGACTGGCGGCTCTTTGCAAACAATCGAAAAACAGATACCTGATTCCATCACGGTGTTTATCCCCAGTTCACCGACCCCATTTACTGGGTACACCATTACCGTGCAAAAAAAAGACACTGTTGATTTACCCATTTCAGTGGAAGAAGCCATCCGCTTTGCTGTAAGTGGCGGAGTGCTCGTGCCAGATCACCAAATCATGGCAAACGGTCTTACTAGTGTTTCGGGAACTCCTGAAATAATAGAAGAAGAATCTGCTAAAATAGATACAACGAAACCTAAAAAGGATTAAACGAAAGAATCGCACCATGCAAATTAACATTATCAGTAAACATATAGACATGACTCCCACTATCGAGGAGTACGCAAAATCTAAGTCTGAAAAGCTCACTCGCTTTTTCGATCGTATTGAACAAATCGACATGAAAATTGAAAAAACAACGCATGGTTTTACCGTTGAACTAATTTCAGATGTTGAACATCACGACAACATTGTCTCAACAAGCGAAGACGACGACTTGCACGCAGCCATTGATAGCTGCGTCAATAAAAGTATTCGCCAGTTGACCGACCTCAAAAGCAAACTTCGTGATGATAAACACCACACTCCTACAGGAGGACAAGGCCGATGAAACTTATGGACATTGTCGTAAAAAACGCCATTATTACCGATCTCAAAGCCACAAAACGCGATGACGTCATTGCAGAAATGGTCGACGCGCTCATTACCTCTGGTTGCGTTACCGAAGACCAACGCGCTGAATTTGTTAAATCAATCATACGTCGTGAAAACAAGGGCTCAACTGGTTTTGGACACGGCGTTGCAGTGCCGCACGTCAAACACGCTGAGATAAAAACGATGCATATTGCTATCGGTAACAGCGCAGAAGGCATCGACTTCAAAGCGCTCGACCGCGAACCAGTGTATTCCATCGTCTTACTTCTGAGCCCAGAAGACCAACCTGAAAATCACCTCGATGCAATGGAAGCGATTTTCAGTTCACTCAGCCAAGACACGTTCAGGCGTTTCCTTCGCCAAGCAGGCTCTGCCGAAGATGTGCTAACGCTTTTGACCGAAACAGATAACGCCGTTCGGTAACGGTTGTTGACAAAAATCCCGGAAACTGGTGCCTCTTTTTGAGGTGCCGAATCTATCAAACCCTATCTATGGCTACCGCAACTAAAACAGTAAAAATCAACAATCGACTCGGCATGCACGCACGCCCTGCGATGTTATTTGCTGAAATTGCTTGTACATTTACCTCTTCCATCACGGTTGGCCACGCGAACAGTGATCAAGTTGATGCCAAGTCCATTATGCAAATAATGATGCTCGCTGCGACCGAGGGCACTGCACTCACCATTGTTGCCGATGGTGATGATGCAGACACCGCCATCGAAGAACTCGCTGCTTTAGTTGACTCCGGCTTTAATGAGTAACATCCAACATTACTCATCGCAATGCAATCCACATCACATCGTTAGAATTGTTTCCCACTTAACGCCGCAACTGTTCGGCCCGTAAATCCCTGCTCATCAATGAAAGAATCGCGTCTTTCATCGAAAGACCCTCATACAAAACGTTGTACATTGCATTTGCAATGGGCATTTCAACAGCTTGTTCTTTAGCTAATGCATGCACTGCTTTTGCCGTTGCAACACCTTCGACAACAGAACCCATCGTCTCAGTGATAGTTTGTAAATCTTCGCCTTTGCCAAGACGTTCGCCGCAAGTTCGGTTTCTGCCGTGTGGACTAAAGCACGTTGTTGCCAAGTCACCAACACCAGCAATGCCAAAAAATGTTTCGAGTTGCGCGCCAAGCGAAACACCAAGCCGCGAAATTTCTGCAAGTCCTCGAGAAAGCATTGCCGATTTTGCATTGTCGCCAAGTTCCATCCCGTCACAAATGCCTGCCGCAATCGCAATAACATTTTTTAGCGCTCCAGCAAGTTCAACACCGAATGGATCGCCGTGCGTATAAATTCGCAACCATGGCACATCAAACAAATCTTGTACTTGTTTTGCGACTGCTTCATCGGTTGAACTTGCAACCATCGCCGCTGGTTGCCGGCGAACTAATTCGGTCGCAATAGTCGGCCCAGATAAAACGCATGTTGCATGACCGTCGCCAATAACTTGTTCGATGATTTGCGTTGGCAACAAATTTGTACCAATTTCGATACCTTTTGCAACACAAACGATCGGAACGCCATCCGAGACAACGCTTGAAAGTCCACCCCAGACATTGCGAATAAACTGTGTGGGGATCGCATTGAGCGCCACATCCACCCCTGCAAATGCTTCTTCTGCATTTGGGGTCACTCGAACAGCATCTGACAATGTAAACTCGGGCAATCGGGCTGATTTTCGACGTTCAGCAAGATCATCAATATGGCTTGGAAACGGTCCCCAGAGCCGAACATCAATGCCTCGAGCGGTTAAAGCATCCGCCATTACCAAACCCATTTGTCCATCGCCAATCACTGCAACACTTGTCATGGTCTACCTGCTTTCATCTTGTTCATATATGCCATAAGATTACCCGAATCCTACACGAACAATGC
>CAWLAZ010000101.1:0-5918 GCA_963854955.1 Phycisphaerae bacterium
CTGCCACTTTTCCGTCACCAAGATCAATAGTGTCCGGAAGATATTCGCCAATGGTCACACGAATTATTTCAATAGACTCTTCGAGTGCATCCCGCACAATAAATTTGTGCAAGTCATCTCTATCTTTTCCCACGATTCGCTCTGGCTCTATGCCGACATTCAATTTTTCGCGAATCCATTCCGTCATACAACTCGCAGAGTATGTTGTATCTAAATAGCTATTGACTGATTCGTAGACTGCTTTTTCAATGTATTCAAAAATCAGTTCACGAATTTCTCTACCTTCGAGCACCTGTTGACGCAAATCATAGAAGACATGCCGCTGATGGTCCATAACCTCATCGTATTCAAGAATATTTTTTCGAACAAGGAAGTTGCGTTCTTCCACTTTGCGTTGTGCCTTCGTCAATGCTTTTGTCAGCATACTGTGCTCGATGGCAACGCCTTCTTTCATTCCCATTTTACTGAGAAGCTGGAGCGTGCGAGGACCTGCAAACATTTTCATGAGGTCATCTTCAAGACTTAAGAAGAAGCGAGTTGAACCATTGTCTCCTTGCCGACCACTTCGCCCACGCAACTGATTATCAATTCGCCGAGCTTCATGCCGTTCGGTTGCAATTACATGCAACCCGCCCATGTCTTCAACGCCTTCAAAGAAACGTAGTTTGTGCAACATGCACGCGCCACTTTTATTCAAGTCGTCAATCAACTTGTCTTCTTTAGTCGTCGATGCTTTATCACCGTCGACCCACCAACAGCATATTGCCCACCAATGTTCTAATAATTGACGGCGAATGTCGGTGTCGCTCATTGAAGTAACATCTGCTTTTCGTAACCCAAGTTCTTTAGGCGCAATGTGGCGGTAGATGCTCGTAACAACTTCATCAATATCCATGTCTGTCGTAATATCTCGAGGACAAAGATCCGTCTTCTTCCAATGCTCGATCAAATCCGCATGGCTAAACTTGGCTAATTTAATATCCGTACCACGACCCGCCATGTTCGTTGCAACGGTGACAGACCCCAGTTCTCCTGCGAACTTGACAATCTCTGATTCACGCTCATGTTGCTCTGCGTTCAACACTTCATGTGAAATGTTGTAACGATTTTTTAACATACCGCTTAACTCTCTTGACTTTTCGACACTTGTTGTGCCGGCAAGCGTTGGCCGACCAACTCGATACATTGCATACGTTTCTTCAACCGCTGCGTTTGTTTTATCTTTTGCCGTTGTGAAAACGAGGTCGTTGTGGTCTTCACGAATCACGGGCACATTTGTAGGAATAACGAGAACGTCAAGTCCATAAATTTCATAAAACTCAGTCGCTTCCGTGTCAGCAGTACCCGTCATCCCTGCAAGTTTGTCGTACAGCTTATAGAAATTCTGAATTGTAATAGTCGCCATCGTTTGCGTTTCTTGCTTAATATCTACGCCTTCTTTTGCTTCAATCGCTTGATGCAAACCATCAGACCATTGTCGCCCAACCATTTTACGACCGGTGTTTTGGTCAATAATAATAATGGTCATCACACCTTTATCATCTGCGCCAACCATATAGTCACGGTCGCATTGGTACACTGTATGCGCACGAATTGATTGTTCAAGAAGGTGCGGAATGTCCATGTTTTGCCCAACATAGAACGAGCCAATGTTCGCTTCTTTTTGTGCTTCTGCAACGCCTTCGTGCGTTAGGGTCGCGCGTTTTTTATCGAGTTCTATTTCATAAAACTGCGTGAAATTATCGCGGTTTTTTTCAATATTTGGAAGCTCAGCTTTTGCAGCATCCATTCGTTTCTTCATCGCAGGAATTGTGCCCTTATCGACTGCGTTTCGAATGTCGCCCTCAAGCCCACTGATTGTTACCAAACAAGACTGCACGTCTTGGTCTAACTGTTCCCATGGCTTTTGCTTCTCGAGTAAAAACCGCGAAAGTTTGTCGGCAAGTTCATATCGTGGCTGGTCATCATGGGCGAGCCCTGAAATAATCAATGGCGTGCGCGCTTCATCGATAAGAGTGGAATCAACTTCATCGACAATCGCAATTTGTCGGTGCTTTTGCACTTGTTCCTGCGGAGTCATTTTCATGTTGTCTCGCAAGTAATCAAAACCGAATTCAGCCGTCGTACCGTAAACAACATCGCAGTGGTATGCCATTTGTTTCAGTTGCGGGTGTTGCATATGCTGTGGATGAATCGCGCCAACAGTCATGCCAAGCGAACGGAAAAACGGGAATGTCCAATCACGGTCACGTTGAACGAGGTAGTCGTTCACCGTTATTACATGCACTTGTTTGTTTTCTATTGCAGCAAGGTAACAGGAAAGCGGCGCAACGATAGTTTTGCCTTCACCTGTTTTCATCTCCGCTATACGCCCTTCGTACAAAACCACGGCGCCAACGAGTTGGACATCAAATGGACGTGCTCGAAATGGTGGTTTTGAATTTGGAAACAGTTCTCGAACAGCGTCGTACAGATCGATAGGAATCTCAACAAATTGCCACGCAGGCGTCGGCTCAACACAACCAAGAAGTTCGCGGTCTGGCTTTCGGTCTTCTGTTGCATCAATGATTGCTTTTGTTTCGTCAAAGATTTTCCGAGCATCACCGCTTAGAAGCGTTGCATCAAATTCATGCACTGGGTTGAAAATATTCCTGATTCCAACTGCCCTGTCCATTGCCTCTCGAGCAATTGCAAACACTTCTGGAATTAAATCCGTTGCGCTCTCGCCATCGGCAACCCGTTTTCTAAACTCTTCTGTTTTTCCATAGAGTTCTGGATCTGTGAGCACTCGTGTTTCTGATTCACGACTTGAAACCTGCTCGACCAACTTTAAATACCGCTTGACCATGCGATCATTGCGGCTACCGAATATTTTACGACCTATTGTACTAATGACTGGAACGCCCATGCGTCACCTCTTTTGTTGTTAATTTAAATGTGAAAGTAAATGAGAACTGAATACGAATTTATCCACGCGAAGGCGGTGGCAAATTGTGTCGTTCATCAATATCGGCAAGTGGGAGTAAGTTGCCGTCGATAATCTGAAGATTCCAAACTATTGGAATTTCTAACTCACTGGTCTTCGCGACCTTTGCGACGAACGCTGCATGCCCATGCAGGGCAACTGTTCGAATGAGGACACGATGCGTTGCTATGGAGCCAGCTCCAACCGATCCACCTATACAGCAAATCAGAATTAAGACGGTAGCTAGAGTTGTTCCACGATCACTTCGCATTGGGCACAGTATACCTACTTTTTTGCCTATTCCAACAAAAAAATGGTTGTCAGAGTTTACAGAGTCATCCACGGGGACGACTCCGTAAACTCTGCCCACCCTGTAATATGCACAACATGGAAAAAATTGAACTCCAAGTGGATGAATTGAACTGCGCAGCATGCAGTTCTGCCGTCGAAAAGGCGTTAAACGCAGTCGACGGGGTCAAGACATCCGCCGTCGCTGTCGCTACCGGTCGTGCAAGCGTCACTGGAACAAATTTGGACGGTGAACAACTCGCCAAAATTGTAACCGCTGCTGGCTATCCCTCAAAAGTAATCGATGAAGGCATTGACCCTTCAAAACTTGCCACTGAAATCGAAACAAGGCAAAAAAAGAATGCTTCTGCATGGAAACGTCGAGCGATTCTCGGCGTTGCCATCTGGGCTCCCTTCGAAGCGCTGCACTGGAGTGCTGATTCACTTGGAATTGCAGGCCCTTGGTTGCCGTGGGCAATGTTCATTGCATCAACGACCGCCATGATTTTCGTTGGTGGTGGATTCTTTAGGTCTGCAATAAGTGCCGCTAAACGATTCCAAACAAATATGGACACGCTCATCACGATTGGTGCATCTGCGGCATATTTTTTTTCCCTCTTTATTTTTGTTTCCGAAAAGTTTTTCAACCAACAACTGGGCTATCCAATGTACTTCATGGAAGCCGCCGCTCTTCTCGCCATCATAAGCATTGGGCATTGGCTGGAAGCAACTTCTGCAGCAAAAGCCGGCTCCGCAATTCGCGAACTGTTAAAAATGCAACCCGATACTGCAGAGGTAGTTGACGAAGACGGCAACACCACCAAACTTCCAACTGGCGAAATCGGAGAAGGTGTTCGTCTCCTTGTTCGACCTGGAAGCCGCATCCCCATTGATGGCACGGTCATTGATGGAGTAAGTGAAGTCGATGAATCCATCGTGACCGGTGAGCCACTTCCTGTAGCGAAAAATATTGGCGACACACTAATCGCCGGTTCCATGAACACCACTGGCCAACTTATTTTAATGACAACGGTTGATGGTCGACACACGACTGTTTCGCGCATTGCACAGCTTGTCACGAAAGCACAGTCAAGCAAGGCGGGCATACAACGACTCGCTGATAAAGTTTCGAGTGTCTTTGTTCCTGTTGTTCTAGCCATCGCGGCAATAACCGTGATAGGTTGGTTTATCGCTGGTGATTTAGAAACGGGACTCGTTTCTGCCGTCACTATATTAGTTATCTCTTGCCCTTGCGCACTTGGACTTGCAACACCTATGGCTGTAATGGTCGCCGCGGGCGAATCAAGCTTGCGCGGAATTTTAGTCAAGGATGCGGGGTCACTTGAACTCGCAGGAAAAATTAAAACAGTTATATTTGATAAAACTGGCACCTTAACTTTGGGTAAACCAGTGGTTGCAACAGTTGTTGCCGAGTCAAATTATTCAGAAGAAGACGTTATCAAGTTTGCTGCATCGGTTGAAGCACCCAGCGAACATCCAATTGCCTTCGCCATCGTTAAAGAAGCTAAGAAACTAAATATCGCAGTACCAACGGTGCAAAACTTTGAAGCAACCGCGGGCATCGGCGTACACGGAACTGTTGAGGGCAAGCGCGTCTCCGTCCTTCGGGATGATGCTGCGACATGCAAAGTTGTGCTCGAAGACAAAACCATTGGTCGAATATCCGTCACCGACGAAATTCGAGAAGAAGCAAAAAACACCATTACAGAATTACACTCTTTTGGAATACAGGTACACATGCTTTCAGGAGACCGTAAAGAGACTGCAGAAGAAGTTGCTCGCAAAGTTGGGATAAAACCAGAAAACGTCCATGCAGAAGCCTCTCCTTCCGACAAAACAGACCTCGTTTCTTCGCTTCCACGACCATCTATGATGGTTGGGGACGGCATCAATGATGCCGCTGCACTCGCGGCTTCAGATGTTGGCATCGCTATCGCTTCGGGCACGAATGTTGCCATGGAATCTGCTTCCATTATCATTCCCGCAAACAACATTGAAGCAACCGTAGAATCGATACATATCGCAAAGGACGCACTCAAAACGATTAAACAGAATCTTGTTTTTGCATTTATGTACAACGTAGCAGCCATTCCGCTTGCTGCTTTTGGCGTTTTAGGAGAAAACGGGCCCCTTATTGCGGCGGCAGCGATGGGTTTGAGTGATGTTACGGTTATTGGCAACGCAATTCGACTAAAACATAAGCTGCGTAAACGTCGTATTAAATCGCAATAGCCCCCAGACCGCCTTCGTTGAGCATACGAAGTAAAAAATGGAACCCGTTTGGATTCCCTAAGCCATGGAGTAACAATGACCGTTTCTTCTCTACAACCACTCGACCCAAAGCAGTTCGATGAACGATGCGCACAGCATCTTCTTCAACGAGCGGGCTTTGGAGGTACGCCGCAACAGGCACTCGCACTTTCCAAGCTTGGACTCAAAAAGTCTGTTGAATATATTATCAACTTTAAAGAATTGCCTGATCCAGACTCCCCAAGTCTTTCCGATTACGACAAAGATCTAATTCGACCACTGACCGTTGAAGAACGTGCAATTCTAAAGAAGGCTCGGCAATCTAAGGACGAAGACTTAGTTGATGAATATCGTAAAGAACGTCAAAAAAGACAACGCGCCGATCGAAAACAAG
>CAWLAZ010000102.1:0-5811 GCA_963854955.1 Phycisphaerae bacterium
GTGATTACGATGAATCTTTTCGAGAAGCAACCGAAGCGAGCCAAGAAGGTATTAGCGGCTCTTTTCGTTCGATGCGAGGCACTGAAGACGATCCTGCAAGTCAAAAGCGAGATGAATTACGGCAGCGTTCACGAGATTTGCGTGACAAACTTGATGCAGCTCGAAAGTTAGGCGACGAAGCAGATACGGCGAAAATGCAAGAAGCTATTCAAAGTGAAATGAGTGCAATCAGAAATGAAATGAATGAAGATCGAACCGCGCGGTGGCAATCAGATGAACGGCAAACTGCCTTTGAAGAGATTGCCCTCATGATTCAAGATCAACTTCGATTAAAAAGACAAATGAAAAATGAACTCGAGGGAGATTTAGTTATTCTCTTGTCCGAAGAGCAGCTTGCGCTTTGGCCTGCATTGCAGCGGCAGCTAATTCGTGATCGCTTACTTCCATTCGGTCGACTCAGCGGTGAAACAGTTGATGTAATGGCGCTTGTTGATCAGCAAGATTTTGATGAAGATACATTAAACACATTAAGCCCAGCGATTGACGAATGGGACATCCAAGTCGCAACTGCGTTGACGGCGCGTGATGATTACATGGTTGAAACGCAAGGTGTGCTTATGTCTGCGATGTCAAGTATGGATACGAGTGCTGGTCTTGATGTTATGAAAACACAAGGCACACTTGCAGAATCTGTGCGAACAATAAATGACAATGCTATTGGAACTATTGTGTTGTTGTTGCCTGTTGAAACAAGCAAAGCTTTTGATGCTGAAGCAAAACTACGTGGGTATCCACGGATTTACCGTACAACACAGGTGGAACGCTCGTATCAAGCGGCGCAAGAACTTGAGGGTTTAGAAGCAGATATTCTTACGGCGATTGTTGATTTAGAAGTTTCGTTACTAAGTGAACTTGCGTATGCAAACGATCATATTCTCTCGGAAACACATCGCTGGGAATCCCAAGAAAGCCTTGACCGTATGAATCGTTTTGCACAACGTATGTCTGGCGGGTCATCCGAACGAGCAGTAAGCCCAATTCGAGAAGCAGAAGATGCCAGAGGTATCATTGAAGATTCATATCTAGAACAATTAAAAATGTTGCTCACAGAAGAACAAATTGAAGCACTTGGTGGCCTAGAAACCCGAAAAGAACGATCGAATAATCGAGACCGTGAAGGTCGCGGGGCTGGTCGGAACGGAGAAGATGGTGCCGGTCGTGGTGGATTTGAGGGTGGACGTGAGGAATTCCTTAAGCGATTTGATACAAATGGCGATGGCGAAATCAACGAAGACGAACGTAATGCAATCCGAGAATATTTCCGTAGTAACCGCGGCGGTGGACCTAGCGCTGGTGGACAAGGCGGGGCTGGTGGACAAGGCACTTCGCGCGGCGGCGGTCGCCCTAATTAATCTATCCGATTAATCTACCCGCGGTAGATAAACAGTATGAAAAAAGTAATTGACCTTTATGGTTAGTTACTTTTTTCTATTTCCCAATTGGCCACAAGCACTCATGGTGTCTCTGCCGAGTGTAATTCTGCGGCGGACGAATTGACCGGTGGACTTGGCTGTTGCGACAAAGCGGTCAACCGAATCTTCTGTTGGTGCAGGCCAAGGGCTGTCATCTCGAGGGTTATACGGAATTATATTCAGCCCACAGCCAATAGGTTTTAAATACTCGCAAATTTCCAAGGCGTGCTCGTCGCTGTCATTTATGCCTGGAATTAATACATATTCAGCGAGCACGCCGCCGGAGTTATGACGGGGATACATGAGAATTGCATCTCGAAGTTGTTCCATTGAAACAGCGCGTGCTAGTGGCATGATTTGTTTTCGGATTTCATTGTTTGGCGCGTTCACGGAAAAAGCGAGAGATAATCGTTTGAATCCATTCGTTCTTGCCATTGCAGCTAGAAGTTTGATGCCTTCAATCCGCCCGACTGTTGAAACGCAAATTCGCGAACTAGCAATCGCTGGTCCGTTATTGTCTGCGAGGATTTCAATAGCGGGGATAACAGCATCGAGGTTCTCCAGCGGTTCGCCCATACCCATAAAAACTATATTATCTATTTTGGTTCCAAGTGCATGGTAAGCAGCATGCCATTGCGCCACTATTTCTGCGGTAGTCAAGTTGCGCAAAAGACCCATCTGCGCAGTTTGGCAAAAGTCACATCCCATGGCACACCCCACCTGAGAAGAAACGCAGAGAGTATAACGTGTTTTTTTAAAACCCTTGATAGGCAAAATAACAGATTCGGTTTCAAGCCCATCATGCAGTTTAAGAAGGAATTTCTTCGTCCCTGAATCATCCATCACTTTATTCGGGCTAATAGAAGATTCCGCCAATTCGGGGTAGGCGTTTTTTCGATAAAACGCACGCCATTTTTGTATATCGCTATTCTTGCTTTGCACACCTAACATGGTGTACAAGATACTAGAATATGCGGATGGAGAAAAGCACATTAGGCGAGCGTCGGCAACCAGCCGTTTTTATCACAGGTGCGGGTGGTGAGGTTGGTCATGGACTTATCACGGCATTAAGCGGTGAACATAGACCAGACATTGTCGCAACAGACTTGCGCGATCTTGACGCTGGATTACGTAAGCAGTGCACCTCGACCTATCTCGCGGATGTCTGTGAGCGTGATGCGCTTGATCGACTTCTTGCAATGTACCAAGTCAAGGAGATCTATCACCTTGCTGCTGTGCTTAGTACTCGAGCAGAACTTGCGCCGGAAGTGGCGCATCAAGTGAATGTCAACGGCACGGTAAATATTTTGCAAATAGCGGCTGAACAAGGTCGCATGTACGGCGAACCTGTGAAAGTAGTGTTCCCAAGTTCTATTGCTGCGTACGGGTTTGGTTCACTTGCTCAAAAGACAAAGGCAGGCGCTGTTTCCGAATATGAACATTGCAAACCATCAACTATGTACGGGTGCAATAAATTATATTGCGAGCATCTTGGAAGATATTATGCTCACTCTTACAGGCAACTTGCAAAAGACAGTGTGCAAGGTGAGGATAAAAACAGAGGCGTGGTGGATTTTCGTTGCGTTCGGTATCCGGGACTTATTTCAGCAGAAACAATTCCAACGGGCGGGACAAGTGATTTCGTCCCTGAAATGTTGCACGCTGCAGCACGTGGAGAAGCGTATACATGCTTCGTGCGCGCAGATTCACGCATTCCATTTATGACAATGCCAGAAGCAATCGATGCAACACTTCAGTTAGCTGCTGCGCCCCGAAATAAACTGACCCAAATTGTGTACAACATTGCGAGTTTCAGCCCTTCGGCAGGCGAAGTCGCTGAATTAGTAAAGCAATACTTTCCTCGCGCTGTAATAAATTTTGAACCAGACGACCGAAGGCAAGCAATTGTTGATTCATGGCCAGAATCGCTTGATTGCAGTGCCGCCAAGGATGACTGGGGTTTTACACCAACGTACACAATTGAACAAGCATTTGAAACTTACCTTGTTCCGCGAATCACAAAACAATATGAAAGTGTTTCATGACAACAATAAGTACATCATTCATAGACAGATCTTCAGCAATCCTTACGCAACTTGAGGAATCGGGGCAACTTAAACAATTGCAAATGATTGAATCCTCAATGGGGCCCCGTATTAGTATTCGAGGGCGTGGCGAAGTTGATTGTTTTTGCTCAAACAATTACCTCGGTCTTGCAAATCATCCCGATGTTGTTGAAGCAGGTATTGAAGGTCTTCGAAAATACGGCGCGGGTACTGCTTCCGTACGTTTTATCTGCGGAACATTTGCCCCGCACGAGGCGCTAGAAGAACGCATCGCAACCTTCCTTGGAGTGGAAGCAAGTTACACCTTTGTGTCGTGTTGGAACGCGACCGAAGCGACATTTCCTACGTTGTGCCAAGATGGTGATGTCATTGTTTCAGATGAATTGAATCACGCATGCATCATTGACTCGATGCGGTTAACGACGGCAATACATCGAGGTGTTTCGAAATGTATTTACAAACACAGTGATATGGATTCATTGCGCGCTGCGTTAGTTACGGCAACTGAAAAACGTTCTGATGACGGCAGTATTTTTGTCATTACCGACGGCGTCTTTTCGATGGAAGGCGATATCGCTAAGTTGCCTGAGATTCGAGCGCTTTGTGACGAATTCGGCGGCGTGCTTGTCGTTGATGATTCGCACGGCACGGGTGTCATGGGTGAAACGGGTCGCGGTACCCATGAGCATTACGGAATGGCGGGTAAAGACATTGACATCTTTACTGGGACGCTTGGTAAGGCGCTTGGAGGCGGAGCAGGTGGTTATGTTGCAGGGAAGCGCGAAGCAGTTGCTTTACTTGTGCAACGGGGTCGTCCGACACTTTTTTCAAACGCATTGCCCGTTACAGTTGCATGTTCTGCAAAAGCTGCAATAGATACATTGGTGGACAACCCATCTTTAGTTAAAAAATTAAAAAACAATGTAGCTACAGCGCGAAAGGGTATCAGTGAAGTTGGATTTGAAGTGTTAGCATCTCCTACAGCCATATGCCCAATAATCGTTGGTGAAACAGCAACGGCAATTTCCATGAGCAACAAATTACTTGATATGGGTGTATTCGCCATAGGATTCGGGTATCCAGTGGTCCCAGAAGGCACTGCGCGGATACGCGTACAAATCTCGGCAGCGCATGAGCAGGAACACATAGATCGACTGTGCGAAGCGTTGAGGCAGTTAAAAGGGCTATAAAATAGCATCAGAATCGGTACTTCAGTGAGTGCCACAGCACGTTGAATTGCAGTTAAAATACAATGTTCAATGGTACAAATTCACATTCACAATGAAACAGCTAAATTAGAAGCAGTGCTTATTGGCATAGCGGATGATTTTGGCGGTACTCCAGCAATTGAGGACTGTTTTGACCCTAAGTCGAAGCAGCACGTGCTTGCAGGAACCTTTCCTACAGAAGACGCATGCGAATTAGAACTGGCAGCATTGGTGCAGGTATTTGCTAAATACGATATTCAAGTTTTTAGGCCTGAAAATATTAAAGGATTAAACCAAATATTTTCACGGGATATTGCTTTTGTTATAGAAGATAAACTAATACTTCCAAACATTATTGAGCAACGAAGAGGTGAAACCCGAGCGATCGGGGAATTGCTGCATTCGGTAGAAGCCGGAGCTAAAATTTCGATGCCCGATGAAGCAAGAGCAGAAGGCGGGGATGTCATGCCATGGAATGAATATATTTTTGTGGGGTATTCAGAAGAATCTGACTTTAACAGATTTACTTCTTCAAGAACCAATAAGGCCGGGCTTGAATTTTTAGCAAGTACATTTCCTGAGAAGAAGATAAAGGGTTTTGAGTTAAATAAATCTGATGTTGATCCGCGTAAAAATGCGCTGCATCTTGACTGTTGTTTTCAGCCAATTGGTAAAGGTAAAGCAATTTTATACAAAGGTGGATTTAAACATGCCACGGATGTATCCTTTTTGGGCAAGTATTTTGGTGAAGAAAATATAATTGAAATATCAGAAGATGAAATGTACGAAATGAATTCAAATATATTTTCAATTTCTGAAGACGTGGTTGTATCAGAGAAAAACTTTTTAAGACTCAATTCTCTATTGCGAGATAATGGTTTTGTGGTCGAGGAAGTTCCCTTTGCAGAAATCGGCAAAATGGAAGGGCTCTTGCGATGTTCTACAATGCCTTTGATACGAGCATAAATGGAACAATGCACAAATAGTATTTTAATGATCAAGCCCATTGCGTTTCGATTCAATGAGCAAACAGCAACTAATAATTATTTTCAGATTGTTCTAGAT
>CAWLAZ010000103.1:0-5770 GCA_963854955.1 Phycisphaerae bacterium
GAACAAACGCTAGCGGATCGCCTTGGCAAATTAGGATACACATCATGCGCAATTGGAAAGTGGCACTTGGGGGGAAGCGAAGAGCAGCACCCACTCTCGCGCGGATTTGACGAATTTCATGGTTTCCTTCTTGGTTCACGTGCCTATTTTTCAAAAGCGAAGAAAGACAGAATCGACCAACAGTCACTCATGGATGGACGAACGATTGTTCCTGAAGAGGACAACCGGTACTTAACAGCTTGGATGGCGGAAGAAGCGAACAAGTTCATTACAAGCCATACCAACACGCCGTTCTTTTTGTACGTTGCATTCAATGCGGTGCATACACCAATGCAGTCGCCCCCAGAATTACTCGTAGAGTTTCCAGAGATTACAAACAAGAAACGACAAAAACTTGCGGGGATGACGCTTGCTCTAGACAATGCCGTTGGCTCCATAATGGATACACTCAGCGCCAATGGTCTTGATGAAAACACTCTTATTTTCTTTCTCAATGACAATGGCGGCGCAACGACAAACGCTTCAAACAACGGAGTACTCCGAGGAATGAAGGGATCAAAATGGGAAGGTGGCATCCGCGTACCCTACGTTGTTCGTTGGACAAATCATATCCTTCCA
This sequence comes from Phycisphaerae bacterium, assembly GCA_963854955.1. GTDB lineage: Bacteria > Planctomycetota > Phycisphaerae > Phycisphaerales > SM1A02. The sequence continues at coordinate 619 of CAWLAZ010000103.1, forward strand.
AGTAGATATGACTACCCAGTAAGTTCACTTGATATAGCAAAGACTTCACTTGCTTTAGCTGGAGATTCGCCTGAAAACACAAGTAATTTAGATGGCGTGAATATTATTCCTTTCATCTCGCAAACGGTAAAAGGTTTTCCTCACGAATCTTTATTCTGGAGGCGAGGTCCAGCAGGAGCCATTAGAAATGGCGATTGGAAACTTATTCTTGTTGATGAGCAACCCCCGCTTCTCTTGAATCTCAAGAATGATATTGGGGAAACGACAAATCTTGCAGAGTCGCAACATGCAAAGGTTGCCCAATTGCAATCGATGTACGATGCATGGGAAAGCGAAATGGTTGAGCCACTCTGGGTCGCTGAAAAAGTTTGGACCGATCGCCAAATCGCCAAGCATAAAATGGATGTAATTGGCAGAGAAGCCGAACGAAAAATCCCTTAAGAGTCGGTTTTCTTGCCTGCGTATTTAAGAACAACCAGCAAAATAGTTCCGCTGCATGCTATAGCAACAATTCCTAATGCAAATGGCAGGAGGACTTTCCATGTTGGAACTATACCTGCGTACGACCGGACTGCGAGTGTAACAACCGTCGCAATAAGAATGCAGGCAAAAATTGCCATACACCAAATAATCTTTTTATCGATGCCTTGTTTCATTTGAGAAACTAATACACTTCTACCATGAGTCGATGTGTTGGCTTGATATACCTACGCATTTGTTCGCGATTCCAATCAACGTGTTGGATATCTTTTAACTCATCTTTAATCGTCATGTATGGTTCAGTGATGCCTTTTTCTGCAAACAATTGGTAAATTCCAAATTGCATTCCGACCAAACCACACAAGTACATGAGTCCACGGTCGCTTTTTAAAATTGGTCCAAAGACTTCATCGTACTTTTTATCCACCATTTGTCCAACATACAACCCCTTTGAACCATCTGTTTGTCGCTCTCGACTTATCGCTTTGTGGTAATGAAAATTTTCGTGTTCTTTTTCAAGTGCACTGAAGTAATCGTCATACAACAAATCGGTCGTATAGGGTGTACCCATCACAAGATGTACTTGGCTTGTCGTTGGACCTTCTGGAGCATCAAACAAATCCTTGCACATCGAACGGAACGGCGCAATGCCAGTGCCGGTTGCCATAAAAAGATAATCGTGTTTGTTGTGATCAACTGGCAACAAGAATCGCTTTCCGCTTGGCCCCGTCACCTGCACGGTATCGCCAACTTTTACATCGCAAATATAATTACTGCACACACCAAGAAATAGGTCATGTCGTTCTTCATCATCGCCGTCTTTTTGAGGAGTGTATTCATCGATGACGCGTTTTGGCGTTGTCGCGATAATTTTACCTTCGCCATCTTCGCCCAACGTTGGACTTGCAAGCGAATACAAACGAACTTTATGTGGTTTGCCCCGTTCATCTTCGCCTGGCGCGATAATTCCAAAGGACTGCCCTGCTCGACACTTCCCTTCAAGTGGTGTACCGCTGATATCAATTTCTACATGGCGGACAAAACTTGCTGATTTTCGTCCCCCTTTCAAACAGACTTCAGATTTCACCACAGTCCCCATTACTGGAGCTTTTGGTGTAACCAAATTCATTTGCACCTCTGGAAAAACAGGCATAGTTATAGTTTTCTCTTCTTCAGCCATATTCATTAGTATTCTAAGCACTTACTACATATTTAGGCACCCCCACGTATGATGCAATTATGAAGATTCATACGTATATATATAGTTGCGTAGGGCTTGCTGCGCTTTTGCTGACGAGTTGTGGCTCAATGGGTCCAAAATCCATCCGTGCTGGCCGAATGGAATATAACCTTGCACTTGGAAAAAGTGACTCAGAACAACTACTTATAAATATCGTAAAAATGCGTTTCCTTGATCGACCAGTATTCTTGAATATCACATCGATGACTTCAAACTTGTCATTTCAAAGTCAATTGACTACGTCAACATCTGGATTATTTAAGTCGACTACATTGCCTATAAGTGCATCCCCTTCCTTTACATGGAAGGATAATCCGACAATTACCTATCAAGAATTAACCGGCGCAAAATACGTGACACAAATGCTTTCGCCAGTTCCAGCTGATACCATCGTTTTGCTTTTACAAAGTTGGCCAGCGGATATGGTGCTTCCCCTTACACTGAATGAAATAAATAATGTCAATAATCTTTGGAATCCTATCGATCCTAATTTAAGTAGTGATGCAATCGAAGAGCACAAGCGCTTTACTGAAATCACAAAATCAATTCAACAACTAGATTCGCAGCGAACACTTGAGTGGGTCGTTACCAGAAAAATCGGCGATGTAAATAATACCGTTGAAACTGCCATTTTGCTAAATAGACCTAATGATGAAATCACAACTGCAGCAGTTCAAATATTGATCGATAATCTTGGTTTAACAAAAGCAGAAAAAGGTGCTACAAAATTCAGCGTTGAATATGGGCTTGAACAGAAGGACGACAGTACCATTGTATTCGGGACACGCTCAGTTCAAGATATTCTTTCATTTGCTTCAATGGATGTTGATGTGCCAGCAAGCATGGTTACCCAGGCCCTTCCCGTAGAAAATGGCTGGAGCGAACGTGCTAGTACTCGTTTATTTCATGTGCAAACAAGTTCCACTAAACCCTCTAACGCATCCATTGCAATTCAATATCGCAACAACTGGTTTTACATCAGCGAAAACGATTTGCAGTCCAAGGCCATTTTTTTGCTTTTACAAGTCTTAATGGGAATGCAATCAGGCGCTTCATCCAACGGAACTCCCGTTTTGACTATCCCGATATCCAGTTAAGAGCAAGAACAGTAAAGAGTATAATTACACAATGAAAATTGCATTAACAGGCATCTCTGGTTTTATCGGTTCAAGTATTGCAAAACATGCTGTTGCGCAAGGGCACGAAATCGTAGCCCTTGTAAGAAAAACAAGCAGACGTGATCATATTGACTCGTTTGTTTCTACATTTGTCACTGGGACGCACGATAATCAAGAAGCAGTGAAGTCCCTTGTCTCAGATGCTGATGTTGTCATCCATAACAGTCTAGATTGGGAAGCAGTAAAAAGTGGCGACCTACTTCGTCACCTGCGAAGCAACCTAGAAGGCTCAATTCAACTACTTGAAGCCAGTGAACAAAGGCAATTCATCTATATGAGCACTATTGCAGTTCATCATCATATGCACGAAAAATGGGATGGAACCATTGATGAAGCACACCCAACAAGACCGGGCACACTCTATGGCGCTTGCAAAGCTTCTGTAGAAGCACACCTCTGGGCGCACGCTGCACAAGGCCAACGAGTTACTTCTATGCGACCATGTGCTGTTTATGGCTTAGATCCAAGTTTCAAACGAAGCATGGGCTACCCCATCGTTCGAGCAATTGAAGAAGGAAAACCCTTTACAAAACTTGGCGGCGGAAAGTTTGTGCATGTTGATGATGTCGCAAGCGCGACTGTTGCGGCAATCAATAACGATAATGCTTCCCCTTCTGTTTATAACTTAATCGATTGCTATGCGCGCTGGGCTGATTGGGCACACATTGCATCTGAAGAACTTGGCATTGAAGCAGATATTGATTTTTCAAGCTCCAACCAACCAAAAAATACATTTGACACAAGTGATGTCACCACTGACTTAGGTGTTGAAATGAACCGCGGATTCGGCGGAATACGAAAACAAATACGAGATATTATCGATGGAAAATGACCAAACAATTGTCGGCCTTGCTTCATTATTCTTTAGTTCGAAACTGAAAGGACTCTGCGAACAGGCAGGTTTTACCTATAAAGGTGCAATTGGGCCTTCCGGGTTGCTAAAACGTATTAAAGAACATAACCCAGTGGCCATCTTGCTTGATTTAGGTAAAGATGACATTGAAATACAAAAAATAGTCCTTTCCATTAAAGAGCAAACATCTTCTCCAATTATTGCATTTTGTGGGCATGTTGCAACTGAACAACTTGAAGAAGCAAGAGCATGCGGTTGTGATGTTGTAACTACCAACGGAGCAATTACTGGGTCATTTGAATCGGTGATTCAAAAAGCACTTAGCTTGTAGCCAACTTCGCCATTCCCCATTCAGCCAGCACGCCACCGGTGCCTGTGATAATCATCTGAATTGCGATGCAGATGAGAATGAAGCCCATTATTTTTGTAATGGCGGTCATTCCCGTTTCGCCTAATAATTTTGCAACAATTGTAGACTCACGAAAGCAAATCCATATAACAATACAAGCTGCAGCTATTGCGCATGTCACCGAAATGTAATCTAAAAGTTGCATGTTCGCTTTATTTGCAACAGAAAGCACAACCGCTAACCCGCCTGGGCCTGCGACCATTGGCATTGCGAGTGGACAAAATGAAACGTCTTCCATCTGCACGGCTTCCAAGTCCTCTTCCTTAGATGCAGCATGATGTTTTGTGCCCGCCATCAAGCTGAACCCAATTTTGGCGATAATTATCCCGCCACCGATTTGGATGCCATTGATGGTGATGCCAAAAAATTCTAAAATATATTTCCCCGCAATAAAGAAGACAAACAGCAAACAAAATGAATAAAACGCAGCTTTCAGCGCTTGTTGTTTTTTGAAGGCCTCTGTATCACCACGCGTAATAGAGACAAATACGCCTAAATTTCCTAATGGATTGGTGATGACAAAAAGTGCCGCGAAGACAATTGCGAATTCATGAAATGATGACATGCGTACATGGTATACAATCTCATTCTCTATGCCTCAAAAACGATCAAGTAAATCTCGATTCAACCTGTTTCAAACGAAACTAAAAAAAGCCGTCAAAAGTGGCGACTATACTTCAATAAGTACTGGTCGAGCCATCGCAGAGCGTACACGTTCTTTTCGAGGACTGCTTAGTGAATTTTTTACCCTTGTTGGCAAAAACCGTAAAGACATTTTTTGGGCACTCGGATTTCTGACTGTTGGCGCAACCGTTGGGCTTATTCCTCCTGCTGCAACTAAAATTGTGTTTGATAATATTCTTGGCGACCAACCACTGCCAAATGCAATCACACGCAATTTCCCTGCGCTTGAAAACAAAATCACCCTGCTTGCTGCCATTGCTATTGGGACAGTAACGCTCGCTCTTATTGCACTCGCCTTTAGTATTCGC
>CAWLAZ010000104.1:0-5760 GCA_963854955.1 Phycisphaerae bacterium
TCATGGAACCGTATACATGGTCATCATCATTTACGGTGAATTGACCAACTAATACACGACCATCAACTTCAAACACTTGCGCGTCACTGGGTGTTGCAAACCATGTACCGTTATCGGTAACGATTGCGCCACCAGCTTCGAAGCCAGCCCATTCAATTCCGATGTTGAGCATGTTATCGCCAGTATCATTCAACAAACCGATTGTGACAAAGCTGTCAAACTCAAGTGATGGGAAAAACCCAAACAGCGCCGCACTTGGTGCAGTATTGCCACCAAATCCATTTTGATAAAAACCACTCTCAGATGAAACTGTAAGCAGGTTGCTTGCATCACCGTAGACTGCGTCTAGTTCGCCACCTGCATCAACACCAGCGTACACTCGATACGTAGTCATACCGGCCATGCCGTTTTCTACTGTCTCAAATTGCATGCCTGTAAAATCTGCTGAAGCTGTGCCGATTGCAAAGAGCGAACTCACTGTTGCGGCTGAAATTGTAAACGTTAATTTGTTCATACTTAAATTCCTCATTCTATTCTTATTGTTTTCTAAAACTAAATTACGAAGCTTCTTGCGTTTGCCTTTCCCAAGGCAGCTGCTTGAAGCAGTCGCTTCCACGCCCCAACTATGCCACAAGTTTTATTGCGTGCAAGTTACGTTCCCTCACTGATTCATTCAATGATCCGTTTATTCCGTTTATTGCCCAAAAACACTGCTGTGCAGTACTAAACGGAGACTTTATAGGACATTCCATACCTACCCGTATTCCCCAAACATTTGATTGACCCAGAGTCAATAAACTAAATTGGCTCTAAGCCAATTTATTCTGAATCGGTTGATCCTCCAGTGAGCATTTGTTGCGATTGTCCTCATAAAAACTGTTACCTACTACATTTACAGCTGCCGCCACCAACATATTTTTATTGGCTCTGAGTCAATTTATTCAATAAATTGCATTGTATTTAACTGACTTAGAGCCAGTTAAATACTTAAGGATGTTTTAGTGCATAAAAAAACCGCCCTGACCGAAGTCAGGGCGGTTAACTATTCGTCTTACAAAGCCTGTAAAGGCCTCGTAATGGTCAGTGCAATTACTTGCGACGACGACGGCTAGCTATGCCAGCAAGACCAAGAAGTGCAAGAGCACCTGGTGCTGGAACTGCCAAAGAGTAATCAAAAGTGACTCCAGTTTCTTGGAATGTTTCGAAATTGCCGGACTTACCTTGTAGGTTGATAACGCCACTTACGTGGGAATCTGCACCGTACATTGTAAATTGACCAAGCATAACTTTAAGATCTGCACCAGCGAGCACTTGAGCATCGTCTGGAGTAGCAAACCAAGTACCATTGGAAGATTCGATGTCGCCACCTGCTTCGAAGCTGGTCCAATCGATACCGATGTTGAGCATGTTATTGCCAACATTATCTTCAAGACCAATTGTTACCCAACTGTCGTTTACGAGGCTTGGAAAAGCCGGGTAAAGAGCAGGGTTGATATCTGCAGATGTGTTGCCACCAAAAGGATTTTGGTAAAAACCATCTGTTGAACTAATGAGCAATAGGTTGTCAGCGTCACCGTAAACTGCGTCGAGTTCATCAGTTGCTGCGCTAAAGTTCGCGAAAATACGAGCTGTCCAGGTACCGTCCATATTATCAACGGCTGAATAGCTCAATTCTGTGTAGTCTGCCATTGCGCCAGTAGCTAGAAGCGAGCCAGCTGCAATAGTCATTGAAAGCGTTTTAATATTCATAGTGCTTTCCTTCCTCTTTTTCTTAAATAAAAACTAGATCTAGTAAAAAATACATACGTTGGTGATTGGCTTTTTGACCATCCAGAGCTGACTTGGGGGTCGTTAATACCAATCATGTTCCCCAACATTGAAGATATTCGCAGTATTGCTCGGTTGGTTCCCTCAACTTTGCACTGAAATATCTTTCTCCGCGGGGATGCGCCGAAACTACGTTCCGGCAACGTATTAGAGAGTAGCAGTTGATTGATCGCAGTCAACATAATTCATATAGTTTTTAAGCCAAAATGGCATTAAATGCCGTAAAAACTACCTATCTTTCCATACAGGCATGCACCAATGTACCCTGAAGCAACAAAGGCGCAGAACTGGTCACTTCAACCTCTACTACAGTCCCCATTAAATTATTTGCAGTTTCTTCAGAATCCACGTCAAACACACAAATTAGATCCCCTTGCGTGCGTCCAGAGAGTTGAATATTCCCTGATTCCCACTTTAATTCAACCCCTGCATTTTTCATAGTCTTCGGGCTCAAGCGCTCGACAAAGACACCAACTGTTGTTCCTTCGTACACTTTGTGCACGTCGCCACTAATTTCGGAGCCAAGAGCAAGTATCGCATTTAACCAACGTCGTTTATCTTCACGAGGAACATCATCCTCAAACCTGTCGATTGCAACTGTGCCGGGCCTGGGCGAATAATGAAACACAAAATTATTTTTAAACCGAACCTTGCGAATCAAATCGCATGTCGCTTCATAATCTTCCTCGGTCTCCGTCGGGAATCCAACGATGATGTCCCCTGCTATTTCCACATTAGGAATAATTTTTCTTGCACGTTCAATAAATTCGAGATACTCCTCAACCGTATACCCGCGATTCATCAATTTTAATATTCTATTTGATCCAGACTGTGCGGGGACATGCAGGTAATTGCAAATACGCGGACAATCCCGCATAACTTCAAGTATGTCATTACCAAAATCTTTTGGATAACTAGTCACAAAACGAAGCCGTAGCACGCCGGGAACTTCATCGTGAATTCGCTTTAACAAGTGAGCAAACGTTGTAATGCGTTGAGATATATCCAATGGTTTACGAAACGCAGTTAAGCCAGGTCCTATCTGAGGCACTTCCTCGCCTTTACTATTCATCGCGATATCGTGTGTGTATCGAAAATGGTTCACCGTTTGACCAAGCAATGTAATTTCGACTGCGCCCGTTTGTACAAGTTGGCGGCACTCTTCAATAATAGCATCTGGTGGACGGTGTACTTCTGCCCCTCGTGTATTGGGAACAACACAGTAGGTACAAAACTTATTACAGCCTCGAGTAATACGAACATACGCGCTTTTGCCTGAACTTCGTCGGTGGTCTGGGTTGAAAGCCCGTGCTAAATCAAGCAATTCTAAATTGTCGTCTGCCGCAGACAATGTTGCAGAACGTCTTGAACGATTGCCCTGCAAGGCACTCCGGTCTGAAGCACTTAATCGCTCGCCAATAACAGCGTTGTGTAACATGGTTGGAAGATGGTCGAGCTCGCTCGGACCACAAATGAAATCCAGTTGTGGATACGTCCCGAGTAATTTTTTGCCTTCACGCTCAGGCAAACAGCCGAGCATGCCAATGACCACTTCGCGTCCCGCTTTTTTTTCTACACCAAGCTCGCCGATTCGGCTGAGCACTTTATTTTCTGCTTGTTCACGCACCGAACAAGTGTTAAACAAAACAACATCTGCCGAGGAACGATCGCCCTCAAACACATAGCCCAGTGCGGAAAGCTGGTCTTGCACTAGTTCACTATCAAGTTCGTTCATTTGACAGCCAAATGTCTCAAGGTAAATGATTTTTGTACTGTTAGATTGTATTGTGGCGTTTGTCATTTGCAACAGCGTAGTATGACCGAAACAGCGTGTCTTTGTGTGGAAATAATGGTAATTCGGACGATATGTAGCGGTATATGCGAGCAGGCCAAGGCATCATCGTTATCTCTATCACACTGCTCATGCTTGGTGTCGTCATGGTGAATTCAGCAGGCATGCAGGTTTCGGAATCTCCACTTACTTTTTTTGACATGCTCACGAGCCGACCGACGATGCTTGCCTTCTTTGCAATTGGAGCCATGTTCATTGGAAGCCGGTTCCCGCTTCGCATACTTTCTAGCTCGCCTTTGCGACTCCCTGCGATGTACTGGCTGTTGCCCATTTCACTACTCTTGTTGCTTACGGTGTACGCTCCTGGAATTGGCAAGGAAGTGAATTATTCTCGGCGATGGGTGGACTTTGGTGGCGTAAACTTTCAACCAAGCGAGGTAGCGAAGTGGTCAATGGTTGCCGTTATTGCTTGGTGGAGTTCGCAACACCTCGATTCACTTACACTATATTGGCGAGGTTTCATTCCTCCAATAATTGGAATTGGCGCAATCGTTTCCATCATTGCGGTGGAAGATTTGGGTACCGCGGTGCTTCTTTTTGTAGCAACTTGCTTTATTCTTTTTGCTGCGGGCTCAAAATTCTGGCACTTTGCAACATTCTTGCCTGTCGCTGCAGGTGGATTTTATCTTGCTGTCTACCGAAGTGACTATCGAATGGCTCGATTAAAAACATTCATCGATCCATTTCAAGACCCAGAGAATGATGGTTATCACATACTGCAATCACTTTCTGCTATTTCAGAAGGTGGCTTGTCGGGACTTGGTCTTGGAAATGGCATTCATAAATTTGGGTACCTTCCAGAAGACACCACTGACTTTATTTTTTCTGTCATTTGCGAGGAACTCGGTATCTTTGGTGCCATTGCTGTTGCATCCTTATATATAGGTCTCGCGATACTCGGGATGTATGTTGTTAAAAAAACAAGTTGTGTGTTTTATCAACTCCTCACGTTGGGTATTATTGTCACCATTGGTTTGCAGGCATCCATCAATGTGCTTGTTGTCACAGCACTCATTCCAACCAAGGGAATTGCACTTCCGCTGTTGTCAAACGGCGGTACGGGGTGGTTATTGACCGCTTTTTGCATTGGGCTTATCGATGCGATTGACAGAAACGCCTCTGCAAGTTCAACTGTGCAAGATGCACTCCCCGCAACCACACATGCCTAACATTTTGATTGCTGGAGGCGGTAGTGGCGGGCACGTTGCGCCTGCAATTGCGAGTGCTGAATCATTAACTGCAATGGGAGCGAATGTCCTGCTTGCACATTCGAATCGAATAATTGACTTCAACATGATGGACTCTTCGCCATTTGATTCTGTTGTACTTCCAGCATCTCCACTTTCGATGAAACCAATTGGGTTTGTTCGTTTTTGCCAAGGGTTTTTGCGTGCTTCGAGTCAAGTGAAACGAATAATCAAAGATAAAAATATAGATTGCATTCTTGCGACCGGTGGTTTTGTTTCTGCGCCTGCGCTTCATGCTGGTAGAAAAGCTGGATGTAAAACAGTGATGTTGAATTTAGACGATCCACCGGGCAAGGCGAACAAACTTGCTGTTCGTTGGGCAGATTCCGTGCTTACTACTGTTCCATGTGAACTTAAAAATGCGGTTGCTATTGCACCACCACTTCGGCAAAGTGTCATCACCACATCAAGCTCAATCGATTGCAAAAAAAGTTTTGGTCTTAATCCTAATCGAATGACACTCCTTGTTACTGGGGCTTCGCAGGGCGCGTCCACTATCAATCAACTACTGCCTTCCCTTGCCAAATTGCACCCAAGCATTTTTCATGGTTGGGAAATTTTACACATCGCAGGAAATACCCATGCCGATTCTGTTAAACAAGCTTGGCGAGATGCTGACGTACCGTGCACGGTTCTTGGATTTATCCAAAACATGGGCGAAGCTTGGGGCGCTGCTAACCTTGCTATTACTCGAGGGGGTGCCAATACAATTGCAGAGATTTCAATAAATACAGTGCCATCAATTGTATTGCCTTACCCCTATCACCAGGACGACCACCAGAGGACTAACGCCGAGCCGCTCGAAAAAATTGGCGGTGTTCGTATTGCCAAAGA
>CAWLAZ010000105.1:0-5755 GCA_963854955.1 Phycisphaerae bacterium
ATAACTGAAATGGACGAGGATGCAGAAATAATTGCTGCAGACAAATTGCAACAAGCAAAAAAAATTGCGCTACTTGTAAGCCCAATGCTTAGTTGCGAAGACGCTTGGCTTCTTGGTCAACTTGTTCGCTCGATTGATGCCGACGCAATCGTCGGCCTCGGGCCTGTCCCAGTTGTTGGTGAAGATAAAACATTTAAAAGCGGTTTTACGCTCCGAAGCGAAAAAGCACCAAACGCACGGGGTGTTCGAAGAGCTCTTGGAAATGTCCTTGAATACGACGAGTGGAAAAAACAAATGGCTGGTGCAGACACAGTTGTCGTGACAGGGAATTACCCTGAAGCATGGGATACACCAACGAATGTAAACGCTGAATCGCAAGCGCTTATTCTTATTGATACGCTTGCAAATAACTTAACGGAATCTGCAGCCGTTTTCCTTCCTGCGGCAACGTGGGCAGAAAAATCGGGCACATTTGAAAATTGCAACAACAAACTTCAATTGTTTGAACGAGCAATTCACCCGCAGGGCGATTCGCAAGCAGAGGGGCAAATTGCGATGAACTTGCAAGCGCTTGTTAATGATATGGAAGCGACGGTTTTTAACGCCCCAACAGTAAGAAGGCGTATGGCGGATGCAGGCATCGCGGGCATGCTTGATGTTGAAATTCCTCAAAACACAAACCGTGCCGCTACCGACATGCCGCTCTCTGAAGTATAGACCGAAGTCGTAGCGCTAAAAGTATGGCAGGGGTATAAAAAATTTACGCTGCGTCTCCGGCAATAACCCTGCCAACTTCTTTTCGCGTCACACCCACTCGAACTAAACTTTCAATGTAAAGGCCTAGTGTGTTGGAATCATTGTCAGTTCTGACATACAGCACAAAAAGCAGAGTTTTTTGTGTAATTAATCGTATTTTTTGTGGAATTATTCGATGGTTTCGAATGTAGCCGTGAAGTGGCGAAGTGCGCTTGGCTGTTTTATAATGCGAACTCCCTTGATGGAGTCTTTCATCGTGTTGATATATTCCAAAACCTCTACAACGTAATCGATATGGCTTTGTGTATAGACACGCCTTGGGAATGCAAGGCGAACTAATTCTTTGTTCGAAAACTTTTCGCTTCCGTCTGGTTGTTGCCCGAACATGACACTGCCAATTTCACTTGTACGAATGCCCCCTTCGCGGTACAAAACATTAGCAAGTGCCCAGCCGGGGTATTGCTCTTGCGGAATGTGAGACATCCACGCTTTTGCATCAAGATAAATTGCGTGCCCGCCGGGTGGTTGCAAAATAGGAATTCCCATAGCTGTAAGACGTTCACCCACGTACGCAACAGTTCTAACACGGTATGCCAAGTAGTCTTCTTGAAGCGCTTCGTACAAACCAATCGCAACTGATTCCAAGTCGTATCCAGCAAGACCGCCGTAGGTTGGAAAACCTTCAGTTAAAATTAACATCGAACGACATTTTTCTGCGAGCGCATCATCGTTCAGAGCAAGGAAACCACCCATGTTTGCCATTCCGTCTTTCTTCGCACTCATCGTAGCGCCATCTGCAAGCGAGAAAATTTCGCGTGCAATATCGATAGGCGTTCGATCTTCGTTGCCCTCTTCGCGCAACTTAATAAACCAAGAGTTTTCAGCAAAACGGCATGCATCAATAAAGAATGGAACGCCGCGCTCTTTGCAAAGTTTACTTGCCGCACGAATATTTCCCAAACTCACTGGTTGCCCGCCGTTTGAATTGTTCGTAATTGTCATCATGACCATCGGCACTTTGTCGGGCCATTGATCCAAAATGGTTTTTAATTCATCTATGTCCATGTTACCCTTGAATGGCAAAATAGATTGCGTATCATTTGCATCAGGGTTCGGAATATCTACAGCGGTTGCGCCGCGCACCTCTATGTTCGCGCGGGTTGTATCAAAATGGGTGTTGTTTGGAACAACTTGCCCTTCTTCGACCGCAGCACCAAACAAAATCCGCTCAGCCGCTCGCCCTTGGTGCGTAGGAATAATATGTTTAAAACCAGTGATGTCTTTCACTGCAGTCTCGAACCGGTAAAACGAATCGGCGCCCGCGTAACTTTCATCGCTTCGCATCATGCCAGCCCATTGTTCGTTGGACATTGCGCCAGTGCCAGAGTCGGTGAGTAAATCAATTAAGACATCTTTTGCCTTTAAAAGAAAAACATTGTTGCCGGCTGTTTCAAGAGCTGCAACGCGTTCTTCTCTTGTGGTTGAACGAATCCGCTGTACTTGCCGAATACGAAAGGGCTCAATAATTGTTTTGAATTCCATTTGTTTCTAATTATCCAATTAGGTGTTCAAGAATCGCCATGCGAGTGGCAACGCCATTAGTTACTTGCGAAAGAATCAAATTGTGCGACGAACTGTCTAAGTTCGCGACACAGTCGTCGATTTCTAAGCCACGGTTCATAGGTCCAGGGTGCATGATTGCCCCATTAAATTTTTCGAAACGTTGCTCGGTAAGCCCAAACTTTTCACGGTAATCCTCGCTAACTTTTGCGTCGCGTTCGAACTGTACTCGCAACATCATGCAAGCAGAGACGTCCTCAAGAATCTCATCGAATGCGTTTGATGTGGCGCAATCTAGCTCATCGGGTACCAATTCAGTCGGGCCAACCAATGTGACCTTCGCACCAAGTTTGGTAAAGCCCTCTATGTTCGACCGTGCAACGCGACTGTGCACAATATCGCCGACGATGGCGATGTGTTGTCCCGAAAGATCGTCCGTTCCGAAATAACGTGTGAGTGTTACTGCATCAAGCAGTGCTTGGGTTGGGTGAGAGGCAGTGCCTGACCCAGCATTAATCACGGGTATGCCAACTTGTTCGGCGATATTCCACGGCCCTCGTTCTTCAGAGCACCGAATAATAATGCCAGCTACCCCCATCGCTTCAAGGTTCATTGCAGTATCGAGAAGGGTTTCGCCTTTTGAAGCACTTGATGTATCTCCTAGAAGGTCTATGCAATCCCCACCTAGTCGCTTCATTGCAATAGCGAAACTGCACCGCGTGCGTGTTGAGTTTTCCATAAAAAGATTCGCGACAATTTTTCCTGCAAGAGGTGCGTTCGGTTCATATCGATCGCCTGCATCAAGGAAGTGTGAAGCCCTTTGCATGAGCCCAATCATGTCCTCAGCGCTTAAATCTTCCAGACTTAAAAAATGTCGTCCATTCCATGCCATAGATTGCCCATTGTACCTTTAATTAGAAGGCCGAAATCCTATCTTCGATTTCAGTTTTGCAGGATCTACAGGTGGCTTCGGTGGTTTTAGAGGGTTAAACAACTGATGCAAAAGCCCAAAAATCTGTTGAATTTGTTTGGTTGACTGTTCGCCATGCTCACTCTGGTCAATCATTTCTGTTTCTAATTCCATGATTTGATCTGCAAGTCCTTAATAATGGGCAAGTTTCTGGGTAATAGCTACCAATGCCCATTTTCTTTTAAAAAATAGCCAAAAGGGGCTTATTGCTATCATTTATTGTTTAAATGGTTTTGATTTCCCCTTGCACATTTGATTTCTAATATATACTTCTTTTTTTATGTAATTACACACCCTTTAGGAGAGACTTTTAATGTTTATTCAGTTCTTAGCGAAGACAGCAACTTGCTGTTTGTTACTCGTCACAGTCGGCTGCGGCTCAAATTGGCGAACACACGAAAACCGGCAACTTGTGCCAAGCCCAATGTTCAACAACAGTGCACCTGACTGGGTGAAGGGAATCAGTCCACAATCTAATGAGCGCATCTACTTTGTTGGTCGAAGCCGCACTCCAGATGTGCCCCGCTTCGGTAATTACGATAGAAACCGCAGTACTCCCAATAAACGAACAGGTTACACAGTAATGGATGAACGCGATGCAGTGCAAAGCGCTCGCGAAGACATCTTTGACCAAATTCGCCAACGTCTTGCTCCTCGAAACATGGGAAGCGCAAGTAACCTTATAGTTGACAATATAGAGTCAGGAACTTGTATTTCCTGTGGCACAGTGATTCCTGTATACAGAACAGGTGTAATTACTTGCAATGACACATGCTCGCATGGGTCAAGTCATTGCGGTTCATCAAAAATCAACGTTGTCACCGTTCGCGGTAATAAAGGATGCAGCGATTGCCATAAGCCAGTTGCAGAATGTGCGGGTTGCGCAACTATCGTGCATGCGGTAACTCAATCAAACCGTACGCCCGATTACCTTTCGTCAGGTCTCAGGCCACTGAATCGTGACTTGAATATCGCAAACATCAATGTTGATTCAATGATGCCTTCGCTTGCTGCCTACCTTGCAGAAGAAGAAGTGTACTTTGAAAAATGGCACGTCCATGATGGCCACGACGGACTTTCACGCCCATTTGCAAACGGCCGAGACGAGTGGCAATCGTATAAGTGTTGGATGCTCTGCTCTATTCCTGCAGATGAGTTTTACTCAATCGCAGAGGATTTTCGAGCAAAATACGAAGAACTCTACGTACTGGCAATCGATCGCGCAGACGAAAACAGAGGGCGTCGCATGGATGCAGAAGAAGCTGAACGCGCACTGACAATTACTCGCCAAGAAGAAGAACGTGCTTGGAATCGTGAAGATGAAGTAGTAACGCGCGCGCACACTATTGAAATAGACAAAGACCGACATGATCTTCCTGGTCGTCGTTTTACTCTTGAAACTGAATAAGTAACTGTACAAATTAGGAACCATAAAATGTATAAACAATTAGTACTAATTGGAACAGCTATGCTGGGCACAACGCTTCTTGGTTGTGAACAATGGAATCACCACACGGGTAACCATTGGGAACAAGGGAAGAAAAGTGCAGCAAACTGGAAAGTAAATAATGACCGTGATGCACAAGAGCATATTCTGGAATTAGATCCAGGGCCAACTCGGTTGCCGATCTACGATGCGAATTATGAAAAAACTTCATACAACGCAGTTAGTCATTTACTTGCAACAGCACATCCACCTGCCGGTCAAATGGAAGTGTTTAACCCAGACCGCGCGGTGTTGTATTCAACAACAGTTGATTTAAATGACTACACAGAGACAACTAATTTTGGTCGCATTATGTCCGAACAGTTGGCAACGGCGTTAGTGCAACACTGGCAAAATGACTTAGTGAAAATGACTTTGCGCCAGAGCTCTGCACCTATTATTCCGCAACAGGGCGAATTTTTACTCTCTCGTCAAGTCCGCGACCTTGCAACCGATTACAACGCAGGCGCAGTATTTACAAGCACCTACACGGTAGCGATTGATAAAGTCTACGTGAATGTACAGTTAATTAACGTTGACTTTAACACAGTCGTCGGTGCGGTTACATTTAGTATTCCACTTGGGCCAAGAACACTTGGCTTATTGAAAAATGCTGAAATTGCTTCAGAGATTGCGGATTACTTGCAATGAAAAATATTCTTGTAGCGATGCTTCTTGTTTGTTTGTGTGCATTAGTTGCGTGCCAGCGTAGAACAAAGTTGGGCAACCCAGACTTTCTTCCTAAAAACTGGATAACGGCTAAAACAACTGTTTGGCAGGTAACTAAATTACCTAAAGAAAACCAAAAAGATTTAACGGATATGAAATCTCGATTAATGAAGGAACGCGACGGACAGTATTACAATTTGTTCGGTCGGTATAAACCAGAAACGTTGGAATATATTAAGGTGACCGTGGCGGAACTTGATGGAGCCTATTTTAACCTTGCGTACTCGTCAGAAGCACTTTTGGCGAATTTATCG
>CAWLAZ010000106.1:0-5753 GCA_963854955.1 Phycisphaerae bacterium
GCCAAAAGAAACAGAAACATATTTTGCAATGCTTCGAGTCGAGGCCATTAATGGTCGTGATCCAAAAGACATACATGACATTTCAACATTTGAAAACTTGATTCCTTTGCATCCAGACGAACGCATTCACCTTGAAACCTCGGGCGATATTATTGAAACTCGAGTGATTGATCTGGTTGCACCAATGGGGTTCGGCCAACGCGCACTCATCGTTGCACCACCACGCACGGGTAAAACTGTGTTGTTGCAAAAACTTACAACAGCAATTGCAATGAACCACACCGATGTGCATGTCATTGTCTTGCTTGTTGACGAACGTCCTGAAGAAGTCACCGACTTTAAAAGATCAACACCTGATTCAGTTGAAGTAGTTGCAAGTACATTTGATGAAGAAGCAACTCGCCATATTCAAGTAGCGGAAATGGTGATGGAAAAAGCAAGACGCATGGTCGAGTTTGGTGACAACGTTGTTATTTTGATGGACTCGATCACTCGTCTCGCGCGTGGGTACAACAACGGTTTGCCTTCGACAGGAAAAATAGGTACAGGTGGTGTTGACTCTAAAGCACTTATTCGCCCAAAGAAATTCTTTGGGTCTGCACGAAATATCGAAGATGGTGGTTCGCTAACAATTATTGGTACAGCACTTGTTGATACGGGTTCCAAAGCTGATGAAGTTATTTTTGAAGAGTTCAAAGGTACGGGCAACTCTGAATTACATCTGACGCGGAAACTTGTTGAGAAGCGAATTTGGCCAGCAATTGATATTGCAGCATCGGGCACAAGGCGCGAAGAATTACTTCTCGATCCTAAAGAAAACGAACTTGTTGGGCGACTGCGTAAAATTGTAAGCGATATGAGCCCTGTAGAAGCAATGGAAATGTTGCGTACAAGAATGGTCAAGACTAATTCAAACGCTGAATTCCTTATGACGATGAATTTAGGATAATACGAGCCAAACACGCGATTCTTGCGTACAGTGTGGAGCATGCCCATGTCACATCAAAACAAAAGAGCGTTTACGCTTATTGAGATACTTACCGTTGTCACTATTATTGCTATGCTTTCTGCGATTTTACTTGTCGCTGTTAATAGCGGTCGTGCGGCAGCAAATACAGCAAAAACGGTCGTTAAACTAAAACAAATCAACGAGTGGATGAATTTGTGGTCGGGCGAAAATGACAACAAGGTATTGCCAAGTCAGTTTGATTACACAGTCGAAGCTGCCGCAGGTGCATCAATTTCAGTTCGCAGGGATGAACATGCCGAGGATGATAATCCTTTCGATTCGCTTGATCGAGGTCAATACCAAGGTACTTGGGCGGATCTTTTGTGGACAGAGAACGGCCTACACAGGACGTTTGGTCTGTTTGATAAGGAAGAGGGAGAGCCACACCTTATCTGGGAATCTGATTCTCCAGATAATTCTATTTATGATGTATACGAAAATTTTGATAACCCGTTTCGTTCAACATTTAGCAATACTCGCGGTCCTAGTGAGGGGTTACAAGGTTACTTTGCGGCGAATGATTTCTTCGATGCAAGGAGCGCCGTTGACCAAGACCCATTCGGTGAAGAAACTTCAACGGTCGATCGTTATTACACCTATGCACAAATTCATGCGCCTTCGCGGTCACTGTATATTGTTGATTCTGTCGCTGGCGAAACAATTTCGCAAGAGCCGGCCCCATGGGTGCATGATTTTGGCGTTGACGATGAAGGTGCAATCATAGACCCCAATGCCGATACGAATGGCGAAGTCGATTACCGCTATAAGGGCGAATGCATGGTTTTACTTCTTGATGGTTCATCCAAAATGATGGCGCCTTGGACAGAGCGCGGCCCTTTGGCTTCACCCACAAGTGGCTCAGATTTGTCGCTTTATGGACGAGGCATTCGTGTGAATCAGCTCAATAAGCGAAAGACGCTTCCTTAATAATAAAAGCACCTCGTTTTCTGTATGCTAGAGGACGTTTCGGGAAGATTCTGCCTGCAAAGGGGTTGCGAAAATGTGGGTTTTCGTTACACTCTCCCTTCCGTCCTTATGGGCGGGTTTTTAAATCGGGGATATTTTATTCGGGGGCATCATAAGGGGGAGCGTGTGAGGATGCACGCTGAGCGGCCAAGGATGGTCGGCTGCATGACGGTACCCTTTTGCCACCGTAGCTCAGTGGTAGAGCGCATCCTTGGTAAGGATGAGGTCACGGGTTCAAATCCCGTCGGCGGCTTTGGTAATGATTCATTGTTGTAGACGGTCTACAACAATTAGAAATTAGTGTCGGTTTTGTAAAACCGACAAATGGAAATGGTTGGTGGTAGTTGATTACCACTTTTTGAAACGGAGAACTCACGATGGCTAAGGACACATTTGTTCGGAATAAACCCCACGTGAACATTGGCACGATTGGTCACATTGACCACGGGAAAACTACTCTTACTGCTGCGATTACAACTCGCCAAGCTTCTAAGGGACTAGGCGACGCTCGTGCGTTTGATCAAATCGACAACGCACCTGAAGAAAAAGCACGTGGTATTACCATTGCTACAAGTCACCAAGAATACGAATCAGAACTTCGTCACTACGCACACGTTGACTGCCCTGGTCACGCGGATTATGTGAAGAATATGATTACTGGTGCTGCCCAAATGGACGGCGCAATTCTTGTTGTTGCAGCAACTGATGGCCCTATGCCACAAACACGCGAGCACATTTTGCTTGCTCGCCAAGTTGGTGTGCCTGCACTTGTTGTATACATGAACAAGTGCGATGTGGTTGACGACGAAGAACTACTAGAACTTGTTGAAATGGAAATTCGCGACTTGCTTAGCATGTACGACTTCCCAGGCGATGACATTCCAATTATCCGAGGTTCAGCGCTTAAAGCACTTGAGTCTGAAGGTAAGGATGACGAAGCATGTAAATCTATCGACGAGCTTATGGAAGCATGCGATAATCACATCCCAGAACCAGTACGCGAAGTAGACAAGCCATTCCTTATGCCTGTAGAAGACGTGTTCTCTATTAAGGGTCGAGGGACTGTTGTAACAGGACGTATCGAACGTGGTTACGTAAAAGTTGGTGACGAAGTTGAAATCGTTGGTTTGAATGAAGCACCGGCGAAGACAACAGTTACAGGTGTTGAAATGTTCCAAAAAATTCTTGAAGATGCGCAAGCAGGCGACAACGTTGGTTGTCTTCTCCGTGGCATTGACAAGGAAGACATTGAGCGTGGGCAAGTACTTTGCAAGCCAGGTTCAATTAAACCACACACAAAATTCGAAGGCGAAGTGTACATCCTTACTAAAGAAGAAGGCGGTCGTGCGACACCATTCTTCTCTGGTTACAAACCACAGTTTTACTTCCGTACAACGGACGTAACAGGTAAGTTGGATTTAATGGGCGGTGCAGAAATGTGCATGCCTGGCGACAACATTCAAATGGCAATTGACCTTGAAGACAAGCCAATTGCTATGGAAGAAGGTCTCCGATTCGCTATTCGTGAAGGCGGCCGAACAGTTGGTTCCGGCGTTGTAACGAAAGTTGTTGAGTAATATTTGTTTCGCTTGTTGGAGAGGGCACAAGCCCTCTCCAAGCTAGCGGGATACGAGGTTGAATAATGGCTAAGTCAAAAGATCGAGAATATGTATGGCTTCAATGCACGGAGTCTGGTGATCTTAATTATCGAACAAGCATCCGCGTGAAGGGCGGCATCGACGAAAAGGTGAAAGATGGTTTTAAAAAGTATTGCCCACGCCTTCGTAAGCACACACTTCACAAAATTAAGCGGAAGTAATTATAACGCGCCTACTTTTGTATTGGCTTAAGTAGGCGTATGGACGCCGGTAGCTCAATTGGCAGAGCAGCGGATTCCAAATCCGCAGGTTGAGTGTTCGAGTCACTCCCGGCGTGTTTGGTTAGAAAACATAGAAACAAGAGAGCAACATGAGCGTAGGCATTTACAAACAAGGACAGGGTTACTGGGTACGACTGATGTCTGCAATCGGCTTTGGCCTACTTGTGATGATGGGCGTAATTTGGCTTTGGGATCAAATTGGCGGAATTCAAATCGGCGAACTTGAGTCGGTCTATGTTCAGGGCGGTGTATCTGTGATTGTGATCGCTATCTGTGGTCTTGTTGGATACCAATTAATTGGACGCAAACCAAAACTGGTTGATTTCATGATTGCAACCGAAGGCGAGATGCGAAAAGTGAACTGGTCCACTCGCCGAGAGATCGTCGGTTCGACAATCCTCGTTATTTTGTTGACTCTTTTTATCGCCATTTTTTGTAAGATTGTGGATTTAGCATTTTCCACATTCTTCCAATGGATCGATGTTCTACAGTCATAAATGGAAGGGAATGTTATGAGTGAGATTGAAAATAAAACTAATACGACAGAAGAAGTTGTGACCGAAACAATGCCAGACGAAGAAATGCCTCGAACGCAAGAGGACATGAATTGGTTTGTACTTCGAGTTGCTTCAAACAAAGAAGACTTTGTTCGTAATGCACTTGAAAAGAAAGTGCAAATTGAAGGCGTGGAACAATTCATTGGCCGAATTATGGTTCCAACCGAAAAGACCAAAACGCTTTCGAAAAACAACAAAGTAAAAATTACTGAAACAAAACTATACCCAGGGTATAT
Source organism: Phycisphaerae bacterium (assembly GCA_963854955.1). Lineage (GTDB taxonomy): Bacteria > Planctomycetota > Phycisphaerae > Phycisphaerales > SM1A02. The sequence goes on from CAWLAZ010000106.1 coordinate 4,648, forward strand.
TTTTGTTGAAATGAAACTTGTAGACGCTCGCGTTTCGCAAGATGTTTTCTTTATTATTAAAGAAACAACAGGCGTGGGTGATTTTGTGGGTACTCCGGGTAAACCAACACCGATGTCTAACGATGAAGTTGACAAGATGTTGTACGACTCGCAAGCACCTGAAGAAGTTACTGAAGTTAAACTTGAGTTCTCTAGTGGCGACCACGTCAATATTAAAGACGGTCCATTCATGGGCTACGAAGGCACAGTGGATGAAATATTCCCAGAGAAGGGTGTTGTCCGCGTGCTTGCTACTGTATTCGGTCGTCAAACCCAAATCGACATCGAATATTGGATGATTGAAAAAGCTGACTAATTCGTTTGAATAAAACTATCAAAAAGCCCACGCTCCGCGCGTGGGCTTTTTACATGGTTTGATGGTATCGTGCACACATGATAGACACGAGTTCACTTGATGGGATAGCGAAAACATTTTGCGAGGACTACGCAAAGTTGCGCGGGGAAATTGCCAAAGCAGTTGTCGGACACGATGAAATAGTCGAAGGCGTTTTGGTTTGCCTTTTTGCAGGCGGTCACGCTTTACTTGAAGGCGTTCCCGGTTTAGGAAAAACACTGCTCATCCGCACATTAAGCGACGCGCTTGATCTTAATTTTTCGCGCATTCAATTTACGCCTGACCTTATGCCAGCAGACATTACTGGAACAACTGTCGTTGTTGAGACAGACTCAGGTCGTGACTTCGAGTTTCGCCAAGGCCCACTCTTTGCACAGATGGTTCTTGCAGATGAGATAAATCGAGCAACCCCAAAGACACAATCTGCATTGCTGGAAGCAATGCAAGAAAAGACTGTGACCGTTGGCGGTGAAACACACACACTTGAGAAACCCTTCTTCGTTATGGCGACACAGAATCCCATCGAACAAGAAGGGACGTACCCATTGCCCGAAGCGCAACTCGACCGCTTCTTTTTTAAGTTGCTTGTTGGATATTCTGGTCGCGAAGACCTTATGGAAATTATCAACCGAACAACAAGTGGCTTCAGTCCAAACGTAGAGCGTGTTCTTGATACTGAAAAAATAATTTCGTATCAAAATGTGGTTCGCCA
>CAWLAZ010000107.1:0-5700 GCA_963854955.1 Phycisphaerae bacterium
CTGCAGTTGGCGTGCAATTGCAAAGTGCAGAAACTAGTGCAGTTGATCCTGTATTTGATGGAAAGGTTTTTGTTATCACGGGTTCATTAGAACAATGGGATCGAAAAAAGTTGACAGAGGAGTTAGAGCTTCGTGGCGCAAAGGTGACGGGTTCTGTTTCTAAAAAGACAGATATATTGATTGCCGGTGAAAAGGCGGGTTCTAAGTTGAAAAAAGCGGAGGAATTAGGCGTTGAAGTTTGGGATGAAAGACAACTCTTAACTTCGTTTTCAGGGTAAAATGAGCAAACTATGGGACAAGTAGCACTTGGTTTTCGTTCACTTTGTATAAAAATTGCCATTTTCTTTGCGTTGGCTTTGTTGCTTGCATGGACGTTAGGTGGCGCATTGTTTCCACAACCTACCGTGGTTAATTTACCTGGAGCGGGCGGGGCGTATTGGCGTGTTTCCTCTGGCGGCGAAATTAATGGATTGCAATGGTCCTTGATGCAAGGCGATCAAGAAATTCAAACAGGAAGATGGCAGTCTGCAGTTGGGCCGGTTATAGTTGATGGCATTTCTTGGATTGCAACAGGAAACGCTGGACAATGGTCGTTCTCAAAAGTAACTGGTGCAACGGTGGAGGATGTGGCCTCGCCACCTATCGGTGTGCTTGATGCATTGTTTCCATCCCAGAAATAAATGGCAACAATAATTGCAAGCGCAATCCTGTACCAACCAAAGAGTGCGAGACCATGTTTTGATAGATACGCGACAAGCCACTTGATTGCAATTGCAGCCGCAAAAAACGCAACAATGATTCCAATAATCATAGGCCCTATTTCGAGTGTTGATAGTGCGTCAGCATCTTTCACAAGTTTGTATACAGTCGCTCCACCGAGTGTTGGCAAGCCAAGAAGAAAGCTGAATTCTGCTGCGTGTTTCGGTTTCATTCCCATTGCCATGCTTGCTACTATTGTTACCATTGAACGGCTTGTTCCAGGGAACATAGCAAGGCACTGAACGAAGCCAATAATAAGTGCGCGCTTCCATGTGATGTGTTCAATGTCGATAAAACTTTTTGGGTCTTGCCCTTCATGGAATGCATTTCGTTGCCACCGTGCAGCAAAAAGCATAAGAACTCCGCCTATGGCAAGCGCCCAAATGACGGGGATTGGTCCCATGAGCCACTCGTCGATGATGTCGTTTAGAAGTAAGCCAATGACAGCCGCGGGTAAGAAGGCAATGATAAGATTGAAAGCAAGTTTTAACCCAACGGGGTTTTTACCAAGAAGTCCTTTAACCATATCAGCTACCCGTGTGCGGTACAGTCCAAGGACTGCGAGTATTGCGCCACTTTGAATAACAATAAGGTAAGGGTCAATCGCTTTTTGGGTAAGCCCCATGAAGGATTTTGCGAGGATCAAATGGCCGGTTGAACTTACAGGAATGTATTCGGTTAATCCTTCAACGATTCCAAAAATAACTGCTTGTAGATAATCCATTTCGTATTAATCGACATCTTGGTGCATGATGCTTCGGATTTGTTTGCCGACTTGTTCAATTTTATGCTTGCTGAGCTCTTCTCTTTTGTTTTCTATTTCGTTGTTGACAAGGCGTTTTGCAAACGTACCATCTTGTACGTTTGTTAAGAGCGTGCGCAGATGGTTGCGAAGATGCGAATCGTCAAGTTTTTCCATTGCCTCGTATGCGCCAATTTCAGCAGTATTGCTGATGGCGTCCATCATGGTTGCAATACCTCGTTCATGAATAATGTCAGCAACTTGCTTCACTTCATGGCAACATTCAATATACGCAAGTTCTGGTGGATAGCCGGCGGTAACAAGGGTTTCGTAGGATGCTTTGATAAGTGCGACGAGCCCACCAACAATTATGGATTGTTCCCCAAAAAGGTCAGTTTCAGTTTCATCCTTAAACGTGGATTCAAGGATGCCAATTCGAGCAGACCCGATCCCGTGTGCCCAACCAAGTGCAAGGTCGCGCGCGGTATTAGTTGTATTTTCACTATGAACGGCAAAGAGGGCAAGAACGCCTTTTTCTTTGAGGAATGAATTGCGAACGGTAATGCCAGGTCCTTTCGGTGCAACCATGACAACGCCTATACCTCTTGGTGGAATTATGTGCTTGTAGTGAATGGCAAATCCATGAATGAAACCGAGTGTGGCTCCAGATTTGAGGTTTTTTTCAATGTTCTTTTTATATATTTCACCTTGGACTTCGTCCGGGAGTGCGACGATGACGAGGTCAGCTTTTGAAGCTTCTTCAATACTGGTTGCTACAAAACCATCCTTGGTCGCGTTTGATGTGTCTCTAGCACCAATAATGATGTCGATTCCACTGTCGCGAAGGTTTTGGGCATGGGCTTTGCCCTGGTTCCCGTATCCAAGAACCGAAACAAGTTTGTGTTGAATTCCTGCAAGTGGAATTTCATTTTCTTTTAATAAAGGCAGGGTGTTGGCAGTCATTGCTGTTCAAGTCTACCATGTAAGCATGGCAACGATTGTATTTATTGGATTTCGAGGTTCTGGAAAGTCTACTCTTGGAAAATGGCTTGCTTCTGAGCTTAAAGTGCCGTTTATTGATACGGATACTGAGGTGCTTGCGAGCATGGGATTTTCAAGCGTCACTGAGGCTTGGAAGGTCAAGGGTGAGCAGGCCTGGCGTGATGCTGAATTTCATGTAATACCATCCTTGTTAAAACAGGACGCTGTTTTTGCTCTTGGTGGGGGCGCGCCTATGATTCCATTGGTTGCAAAGGCGGTTTCGACGTGCGATGTCATTTTTAATTTGACCGCAAATGAAAGTGAAACTTCTGATCGTATTGATTCGGGCAATGATCGTCCAGCTCTTTGTGCGGATGATGTCGAGATGCGGCTTTCTCGGTTGCCGGCGTATGCTATTCTTGGTACTTGCGGGATTGACACTTCGGGAGATATTGATGGTTGCAAAGAACGCATTCTTGATTTCCTTGAACATGGCCACGAGCCCCCAGATGGCCCATACGTTCCCTACCAAAACTAATTGACTCAGAGTCAATTAAATTTTGGTGGAAGTTTAGTAGAAAAAAAGGGTCGCTCGGAGAGCGACCCTTTTAAGGTAAATAGTAGAATAGGGTGATTAGCCGAGTTTGCGACCAATTCGTCGTTGGCGTGAGATAATCTTTCGACCGTTCTTGGTCCGCATGCGAGCACGGAAACCTATAGAGCGGGCTCGTTTGATATTGCTTGATCGTCGTGGATAATGCACTGCCATGGGTAATACTCCTAAAACGGCTTTTTAGCCGAGCAACACATAATACCCGAAACACCACGTATTGGCAAGCAAGGTACAATAAGAATATTAACCCATGGATAATGACTGGATACAAGCCGTTCAAAGCATTCTTGGCTACGAATTTAAAAACAAAACCCTCCTAGAGCAGGCATTATCTCATTCTTCAGCCGTGGATCAACGTGAAAACTCAAATGAACGCCTTGAATTTCTCGGCGACGCCGTGCTAGGCTTCGTAATATGCAATGAAACGTTCGACCGCTTTCCACTATACGAAGAGGGTGAAATGACCAAGATAAAGTCAGCGGTTGTGAGCAGGCGAGTGTGCGCTGAAGTCGCTGACGAGCTAGACTTGGGGCGCATTTTGCAAGTCGGCAAGGGGATGAATGGGTTAACCCTTCCAACTTCTGTGACTGGCGCTGCATACGAAGCAATTATTGGCGCTATCTATCTCGATGGCGGATTTGATCCAGCGAAGGAATTTGTTCTTCGTACTATGACGAATCGTATCGAAAACGCAGCATCATCAACACATCAAGAAAATTATAAATCTGTCCTTCAGCAAGTAGGTCAAAAACTTGCAGGCGTCACGCCTTCGTATGTTGTCCTTGACGAAAAAGGTCCAGACCATGCAAAGTGTTTTGAAATTTGTGTTGAATTAAACGGGCAGCGGTTTACTGCACATTGGGGCGCATCCAAAAAACAAGCAGAACAACTCGCCGCACTTGAAGCGCTTAAAGAACTTGAAATTGCGAAAGAGCACGCAAGTGGTGCAATTGAAATCAAAGAAATTCAGGGTGAGTAACCACGAAGCGGTCGTATCCTGCGAGCACCGTTGCCGTCAGCATCCAAAATTTCAATGATACCTCGGTGCTCTTCATCAGATTTCATAATTACAACAGGAATGCCTCGTTGGTTTGTAATGGTCATGGCGCCGCCGCCAGAATCGCTTGTAGGCGATGCGATAAAGACCGGTATGCTTCGTGCGTTCATTAAATTTAATCGCCCTCCCTCATCAGTTGCGGCAAGCACGCCCATTTTTTTGCCTGAATTTGAATTCACAACAATGGCGCCTCCAACATTGGGTAGCATGAGTATTTCTGCAACAACATTGCCTTTTGCATCTGCAATTTGAAATCGCCCATGTCCCTCAGGATCGCTTGCGACCACAGCAATAGGGTCGCCTTGTTTGTTTTGTATATGCAATGAGGCATTGGGTCCGCTTAATGTTAATGCGCCGCTTGCAAATTGCGATAACTCTTCGCCTTTAGCATTCCAAAGGGAAAAAGTTCCACCGTTTTCTGCTGACCAAAGTCCGGCTACATTTGTTCCTTTTTCATCCCAGATGGCAACATCGCCACCACTTGGTGTGCTTGAAATGCGAAGTAAATTAACGCCACTTTGGTTGTATAAATCTATGCGTCCTCCGATGTCAGTCTTTGCAATAGAAACCACAGGTGTGCCTTCATTACCGAGTACATCGATTCGGTTTACAACAAGATGGTCGATGACGGTTGGCCCCACAACATCTGCAGCAAGTAAGCCAACGCCTAGAAGCAACGTGCATGACGCGATTCGCCAGCGCGTAGAGCTTTTGCGAAGTGAGTGCATTTCTTTTTCGAGTCGTTCAAGTTGTTGGTTCATCATTATTTTTCCTTTTAGGTATTTGTTTACCCATGCAATGAGATAGTACATTCATTTCCTTGTACAGGATATCAGCAATAGGATTAAATCAAGGTATAATGTTAAAGAAGGAGCAGATAATGCCAAAGGAAATAAACCAGAAAACTCTGTTCGAATTGGAGATGACAGGGGGGCGACACGCAGCAGAAGTGTACGAACAGACGGGGAGTCTGGAACACGCACTGATGGGAGTGAGCCAGGACTGGTACAGTCACGCTCCTCTGAGGAAGGTTTGGGATCGGGACTTGGCGAGGGAAGCAAATGGCGGGACGTTACCGAAGGTGACCTCCCCCCAAACCTCAGAGAAGCTTACCGAAGACAGTTAGCAGAATCACATAATAAACATGCACAAAGTGTCCGTGATTCTGTCGTGGATCCTTTGTCTAGTGGTGGTATTTCACACGCTATGTCACCACACCTACGCAAAAGAACATTAGGTATTGCGGTATAAGTAGAGCGCAATTGTTAAGCATGTACGATTATTCGCACATGCCCCAGCTGTCTATAGTATCGCGCCTGCTTTATTTATTGTCCCGCTTTTATACAACGTGACGTGGGCATTGCTAACAGGTGTCTGGTTGAGTTGCACTAGTCCAGTTAAAGAAGCATCTCCTTGCCTAGAATCCGCGAACAATGCGGTTGGAGTTGAAACTGTGGCGACTAAAAGTGCACGCAATAAAAAAAGTTTGTTCGAATTAAATGACAATTGGTGTGCCTCTGTTAAAGTTCTTGAGTAGATTTTAAGAGT
>CAWLAZ010000108.1:0-5699 GCA_963854955.1 Phycisphaerae bacterium
TCAATATGGGCATAAGCATAAATGGAATTATCATGATAAGCATCATGGGGCCCATGAGCGACTGGGCATCGCTGAGTTCAGAAACGGCACTGCCAACGGCAACCATCATGGTTGCAATCATGAAGTATCCCATCACAAAGTAAATTAAAAACAATCCAAGTTGTGAAAATGTAACAAGGTCCATCATTGCAAACGCAAAAAGACCAACAATCGCCGCAAAGCCATACATGGCTAAGATGACCGCGCTTACACCTGCTTGCCCAAGGATTTTTCCTGTGAGTAACTGCATAGGGCTAATAGCACTGAGTAAAACTTCAATAACTTTATTGCTTTTCTCTTCAATGGTTGTTGTTAACAAATAGTTGCCGCTTGTAAATGCCGCAATCCAGAGGAGCATCATGAACGCCATCGGAAGCAAGGTTCGCGCGAGTTTATTATCTGCCGCAACTTCGCCATCTTCTTGAATTCGCATTGCATACGCTTTGGGCTGTTTCAAAAGTGACCTAACTTGGATAGGGTCATGTCCTTGTCTTTTTAGACGAGCATTTACAACGGCTTTCTCAATTTTGGAAGTAATAAAGTTTGTGTGGTCTGGCGAAAATTCATTTGGGATGAAAACTTCAAGTAGTTCCTTAGTATCAAGGTTATTGACGATACCTTCTGGGACAAGAATGCATGCTAGAAAGTCTCCTTCTTGTACTCGCTTTTTGAGATCTACTAGTTGCGAAGAGCCAAAGACTTCAATTTCGATTTCTGCTGCTGGTGCTTTTGGTAACACCATCTTTGCCATGGGGTCAATTTTGACAATGTCTGGAATTTTCTCAAGCAGTTCTTGAATCTCGGTATCGGCAGAATCATATAGCACTTCAAGTTCAGCCACGACATCAACTGGCCCAATAATCGCAACCGTGCCTTGAAGCGGTCCGTCTTCTGTGTCAAGGAATGGGACGACAACGATGAAAAGTCCAATCATGAATATAGGCATGATGACGGCACCAAACAAGAATGCTTTTGTCAGTGCGGTGTCTCGGAATTCTCGCCAAGCGACGGTAAGGATTTTACGCATGGGTGAGTAACTCCCGCGTTTCTTCGGCAGCTTCATTTCCTTGGTTGAGTGCAACTTGGTTGATAAATATTTCTGTAAGGGTTGGCTTTAGAATTTGGATACTTCTCACAGGAATGGTAGATGCAATTTCTTGAATGAGTGTACTAGGGTCTTTATTTTCTTCTAAAAACAAATCAATGTTGCCGTCTTTATTCATGACATGCTGTTTGTGTATGCCTGTAAATCGAGAGAAGTCAGCGGTTGCATCGACGGGTTCCACTTGCACGATTCTTGGGTCAAATTTTCTTCTAATAGTTGCGATGTCATCGTCAATGACTTTATGCCCTTTGTCAATCATGACGATTCGGTCGCAGACTTCTTCTGCTTGATGTAAGACATGGGTTGAAAACAGTATTGTTTTTCCCGAAGTATGTAACTCCTCGATGATGCCGCTAATCACTTGCGTATTCAGCGGGTCTAACCCAGAAAAAGGTTCATCCAAAATAATGAGTTCTGGGTCATGGATGATTGCGGAAAGGAATTGCACTTTCTGCTGCATCCCTTTACTTAGTTCTTCGCATCGCTTCTTTTTTACATTCGGTAAATCTATTCGATCAAGCCAACCGTCAATTGATTTGTTTAACAACCTTCCATGTAACCCTTTCAGGTTCGCGATGTATTGAATGAACGCCCCGACTTTCATTTTTCGGTAAACACCACGTTCTTCTGGAAGATACCCAATCCTATCCTTTGCTTCAAGTGCGGTTGTGTCAAGGACTTGTATCGAACCAGAATCAGCATGAATGATAGACATTATCATCCGAATAGTGGTGCTTTTCCCGGCGCCATTTGGACCAAGAAATCCGCAAAGGGAACCAGTTGGGATAGTCAAATTTAATTGTTTAACAGCATAGTTGTTGCCGTATGATTTGCAAACAGACTGTAATTCTATAGATGGATTCATGATGGCTCTGGTATTGTTGAAATGTATTCGGGTAACGTGAACATACTGTCAGGAATTGATTCTACCGAAATGCGGTCCATTTTAAAAGAAACTTCTGACCCATTTTGGTCAAAGACAACAGTGTGGAAGAGCAGTAAATCTTCTACTCGTTGCCAATTGCGAAAATAGACATCGATGATGACTTCGCCATTTGGTGTGTTTTCTATTTTTCGACGTCCGCGTGGCCTGTGCGTTGATATTGAAAAAAAAGCAATTTCTTCTTTGTCTTCTTCTTTTAAAAGAAGTTTTACACATGTTTCGCCGTCAAATTCTTCCTCGCCGATGTATTCAATATTCGAAATTTTTGCGGGAAGCATGGTAAACCACTCAAGCCAATTTATCTGTTGTATCTTTTGTGAAAGTGCTTTTTGTTCAATGATGGTCCAAAGCGGTTCTTGTTTTGCATCAAGATTTTGTTCCCATGCCGTTGTGCCGTCGCTTCCAAAGCGAGATTGCCCTACACCGATAAAGGTAAGAATGCCAAGCACTTTGCCGCCTACGCTTGTGGAGAGATCAATCTCAACAACAGGCCGGTCGTCTTGCGTTAGCATAACTCCGTGAAGCGTAAATGATTTAATGTTTTCTAAGGCACGCCGCCCACCGATTGCTTGCACTGCTTTGGATATAATCACTTCTGGCGTGGTCTGCGAAGTGAGATCGGGCACCGGTTGGCCAGAAATGCATGAGCTGATGATGAAGATTGAGGTAAGGATAGAAATCACTTCGGTTATCTTAGTCGTTTTGTTCCATTTTCGGCAAATAAACGCTTTATCCGTTTATCCGGATATATGGTTGAACCTTTTGCTGTTCTCGGGTACATTTCCACACAATGGGCACACCAATACAAACAGCAATTGAATCAGGTACTTTCATTCTCGATGGCGGGATGGGCACGGCTGTCCAAGCAATAGATACAGATATCGATCGCGATTATCTCGGTCGAGAAAATTGCACAGATATACTTACAAAATCAAGACCGGACCTAGTCAAAGCAATTCACGCTTCTTTTCTTGAAGTGGGTGTTGACGCAGTTGAAACAAATACCTTTGGTGCAAACAGGCTTGTCCTTTCTGAATTTGATGAGGAAGCATCAACATGGGCCTACGACTTAAATGTGCAGTCAGCCAAGATTGCCCGAGAAGCTTGCGAAGAAGTCACAGGCAATCGGTATGTTCTTGGATCAATGGGGCCGGGCACCAAACTCATTTCTCTTGGCCAGACAACATGGGAAAATATGTTGGATTCTTATACAGAGCAGGCAAGAGGACTTATCGACGGTGGTGTGGATGCTTTTTTGATTGAAACGTGTCAAGACTTACTTCAAGTGAAGTGCGCGATCAATGCTTGCATGGATGCGCTTGCGCATGCAGGTAAAACGGTTGACGAAGTTCCAATCATGGTGAGCATTACGATCGAAACAACGGGGACGATGCTTGTAGGAAGTGATTTGCAAACAGTCGTGCATGCACTAGCACCATACCCTATTCTTTCGCTGGGTTTAAATTGTGCGACAGGTCCCGAATTAATGGAAAGTCATATTGCATGGCTTAGCCAACATTGGGAAGGGTATATTTCCGTTGTTCCCAATGCGGGGTTGCCGGAATTGGTCGATGGAAATGCACATTTTCCATTGTCGCCGCATGCGTACGGTGTAGCAATGAAACGATTTGTTGAGCAGTACGGCGTACAAATAATCGGCGGATGTTGCGGCACAACGCCTAAGCATCTTGCATCTTTTATAGAAGCAAAGTCAAGCATTGTGCAAAAACAGAGAATAACAAAGCAGTTAGTCCCAAGTGCAACAAGTTTGTATAGACCTGTCGAGTTCAAACAAGATACATCCATTTTAATTGTGGCAGAACGAACAAACGCGAACGGCTCTCGGAAATTCAAACGTCTTCTTGAACAAGAGCATTGGGACGGTTTGGTTGATATGGCTAAGGAGGAACTATCTGGGGGCGCACATGTGCTTGATGTTTGCGTTGACTATGTTGGCCGAAATGGTGTTGCTGATATGAAAGAGATTGTTGGTCGATTAGCGCAGCAAGTCGATGCACCACTCATGCTTGATTCAACCGATGCAAAAGCAATTGAAGCTGGCCTTAAAAGGGGTGGCGGGCGATGTATTGTCAACTCAATTAATCTTGAAGATGGTGAGCAACGACTTGATGACGTCTGTCCGCTTTTAAAAAAATACGGAGCATCGGCAGTTGCCTTGACTATCGACGAAGAAGGCATGGCAAAAACTGCTCAGCGGAAGGTGGAGGTAGCGAAAAGATTGCTCGACCTCTATACGAATAAGTGGGGTTTACAAGCAAGCGACATGATGATTGATGTCTTGACCTTCACTATCGCAACTGGAATGGAAGCAGATCGTAAACTCGCGCTGGAAACGCTCGATGCAATAGAAATTATATCGAAGGAGTTGCCAGAATGCGGTTTGTTGCTTGGAGTTTCAAACGTGAGTTTTGGCTTGAAGCCAGCAGCAAGAAAAGTATTAAACTCAGTTTTTCTGCACGAAGCAACACAGCGCGGGCTTACTGCAGCAATTGTCCATGCATCAAAGATCTTGCCTAAACACAGAATTCCAGAAGAGCATTGGCAAGCAGCAATAGATTTGATCTACGACATTCGAACTAAAGAGCGCGATCCGCTGTTGTACTTTTTATCGCTTTTTGAAGAAGATGTTGTTGAAGAAGTGGAAGATGTAACGCAGTTGCCACTCAATGAACAACTTCAGAAGTTTATTTTAGATGGGAAAAAAGAAGGGCTCGGCGATGTGCTTGAAGAGGCGTTGAAACAGTGGCCGGCACTGACAATCATTAATGATTATTTGCTTGCTGGAATGAAAACAGTTGGTGAACTCTTTGGGTCTGGTCAAATGCAATTGCCCTTCGTGTTGCAATCTGCTGAAGTGATGAAAAAAGCCGTTGCCTATCTTGAGCCGTACATGGAAAAAGGCGAAGCTGTCGATAAGGGACGCATTGTCCTTGCGACGGTTGCAGGAGACGTACACGATATAGGGAAGAACTTAGTAGACATAATTTTGTCGAACAACGGGTACACCGTGTTTAATATTGGTATTCGCCAGAAAATTGATTCCATTATTGAAGCGGCTAGTAAACACCATGCAGATGCAATCGGATTATCTGGATTGCTTGTTAAATCAGTTGGTGTCATGGAGCAAAATCTGCATGAACTCAATGCAAAATCAATCACGACGCCAGTTATGCTTGGCGGCGCGGCGCTTACTCGCCATTGGGCGGAATCTCATTTGCGGTCTATATATAAGGGACCACTGTATTATGGTCGTGATGCTTTTGAAGCCCTTGCGGTGTGCGACAAACTCGTTGCAGGCAAATTGAAAGACATTGATACACAAATAGAATCTCGGTTAACTAAACGCGCGGAAGTGGAAGCGAAGGTTCAAGCTGGTCGTAAAGAACGAGTTGACAAGGGAGGTGATTCTGAAGGCGTTGCAGTAGACAGTGTTGCAGTTCCTAATGCTCCGTTTTTTGGATCCAAGGTTGTGACAGAAATTGATTTGGATTTACTGTATCCGTTCATCAATAGAACGGCGTTGTTTCGCGGGCAGTGGGGGTTTCGAAAGGGTGCACTAAGCCGTGAAGCATTTGATGCCCTTGTTGTTGA
>CAWLAZ010000109.1:0-5675 GCA_963854955.1 Phycisphaerae bacterium
CGAAGTAACTTTCGCAGGCGTAAAACCTTCAAGTAATGCATTTGCATCTGAAAGAAGTTGCAGCGCATCGGGCGTAAGTATCATCTTGCTTTTTGGTGCAGGCCGATTTCCTAGGCCTCGCTCTCGGGCGTTCACATCCATTGTCAAGCAACAGGTGAATAGGAAAATAGCGAGGGCGGTGTAACGTGTCAGAATACTTTGTTGCATCTTTGCAAACTCCTCTTGTGTCCAGAATGGACAAACTCTTAGTAATCCTCAAAAATGAGGGTAAAAAACTAGTTAATAATGCACGCTTTTGGCGTGCAAATACACATCCTTATATTCTATGCATCTAGGGTAATAGTTGCAATAATAATGCAAGTTAAATGTAAAAAAAGCCCCCTTTTACATATAGTAAGAGGGGGCTTTGAGGTCAAATTGGGGGGGGAGACCTTGTGGGATGCTTATCCCGCTTCAACAGGCGTGGAAGTGAATGGCACTTGCACCGTTGGTCCACCTGCTTGCGCTCCGAGTGACTCGGCACGCACCGTTGCCTTGGCGAGCATGCTTGTTTCGTTGTCTTCCTCTGAAGGAAGTGGTTCTACAAGGTACTTCACGCGCATTGTTTGGTATGGCTTAAAGCCAGAACCAGCTGGAACCAAGTGGCCTAGAAGCACGTTCTCTTTCAGACCTGTAAGTTGATCAATAGCGCCTTTAAGTGCCGCTTCAGTAAGAACTTTCGTGGTTTCTTGGAAAGAAGCACCAGAGAGGAACGATTCGGATTGTAGCGCTGCCTTGGTGATACCAAGAAGCAGTGGTTTACCGGTTGCCTTCTTAGGACGAGTGGTTTTTGCAGGTGTTTTGCCTTCGGCTTCTGCAATTGCATTCGCTTCTTTGAGTTCCTCCTTAGGAACAAGGTCGTCAACGGCAAAGCCAGTGTCGCCAGCATCTTTGATGAGCAAACAGCCATCGAGCGCCTTATTGCACGCACGGAACTTGTAGCGTTCAACAAAGTCCATTGGAAGAAGATCGGTATCTCCCGCTTTTTGGACTTGAATCTTGCTGAGCATGCGGGAAAGAATAACTTCGATGTGTTTATCTGAAACCGGCACACCTTGTGCACGGTATACATTTTGCACTTCGGAAATCATATAGTTGTACAACGCTTCTTCACCGTTAATGTCAAGAATGTTGTTCGGGTCACGTGGGCCTTCAGTCAGTTGCGCACCTGCGATGATTTTATCACCAGTGTGTACGAGCAAGTGTTTGCCCTGTGGAACGAGATGTTCAACTGGATCAGCACCTTCTGGCACAACATGAATAATCATCTTGCCACGTTTACGTTCGGCTTTCAATTCAACGCGACCGGAAATTTGCGAAAGAATCGCAGGTTCTTTTGGTATACGCGCTTCGAAAATTTCAGTAACACGTGGAAGACCACCAACGATATCCGCAGTACCTTTTACTTCACGAGGACGACGAGCAAGCAATTGACCAGTGACTACATGGTCACCATTGTTTACTTCCAAGCGAGCTTTCGCAGGGAGGTGATGGAAGTCAAGTGTTTGATCGCCTTCTTGAAGAAGGATTTGTGGATGTAAATCGCCGGTATGTTCCGTGATGACACGTTCGATTACGCCTTTGGTTTCTTCTTCACGTAGCGTGGTGCCGAGTTCAACATCTTTGAAGACGACAGTACCAGTTTTCTCTGCCAAAATCGGCATAACGTGTTGATCCCATTCAACAAGGATTTTGCCCTTCTTGACTTTGGTGCCTGAAGATAGAAGTAGGGTTGAACCGTAAGGAACGCGGAATGCTTTATCAAGTTCACGGCCCTTATCATCAACGATGACAAGTTCACCAGTTTGCTTGAGGACGATGAGCTCGCCTTTCTTGGCGCCAGGCAGAGGGACTTCATTACAGTCACGAAGCCTTAATGTACCTGAGCTTGGAGCTTTGTAATTTGTGTCGACAAAGTCACGCGACGCAACACCACCTGTGTGGAATGTACGCATGGTGAGCTGTGTGCCTGGTTCACCAATGGATTGTGCAGCGATCGTTCCTACTGCCATACCTTCTTCAACAAGATCACTTGTTGAAAGGTCATGTCCGTAACAAAGTGCACAGCAGCCAGAGGCAGACTCGCATGTTAATGGAGAACGAACTTGGACAGCATCGATGTTCAAATTATCAAGTATCGCAGCAATTTCTTTGTCGATGACTTGTTTGTTTTCAACGATGATTTTGTCGGTCACTGGGTTGATGATCGTTTGCATACTTGTGCGACCAGTGATGAGTTCACTGAGCTTAATATGAATTTCGTCGTTCTTGTAGATAGCGCGTTTTGTAATGCCTCGTTTGGAAGCACAATCAAAATCGTTGATAACAACTGGTTGCGACACGTCGTAAAGTTTACGGGTGAGGTAACCGGAGTCAGCAGTTTTCAACGCTGTATCGGCAAGACCTTTACGAGCACCGTGTGTTGATGAGAAATACTCAAGAACGTTCAGGCCTTGTCTAAAGTTTGCTTTAATCGGTGTTTCGATAATTTCACCAGATGGCTTCGTCATCAAACCACGCATACCTGCAAGCTGTTGCATCTGGCTTGTGTTACCACGAGCACCAGATTCAGACATAAGGAAGACAGGGTTGAGGTACCGGTAGCCTTCTTTTGAACCGATTTCTAATTCACTGTTGTCGCTAAAACTACGACGGTCATGTTTTAGTGTTTCAAGAAGTTTTGTGGTTAATTCTTCACGGCAGTGGGACCACAAGTCGAGCAACTGGTTATGTCGCTCTTGGTTTGTGATTGCACCCATTGCTGCGTTTGCCTCAAGTTGATCAACTTTGTCTTGCGTATCGTCGATGAGCGATTGCTTTTCAGCAGGGATACGCATGTCGGTAATGGCGATAGACAAACCTGACCATGTAGCGGCTTTGAAACCAACTTCTTTCATGTCGTCAAGCAAGGTAAGCGTGTCAGAACGCCCCATGATTTTATAGGTGTCGTCGATGACTCGGCTTCCACCCTTTTTCGTGAGTGTGCAGTTATAGAACGGCATTCCGACTGCAAGGATTTCACTGAACAATACACGACCAACCGTTGTCACAATTCTGCTGTTTTCCGGCATTGGTTCGATTGGACTATTTTCATCGTTAACGATGTCTGGATAGCGCGGAAGTCGAATTTGAATTTTCTCTTGCAGTTTGATTCGACCAAAGTCGTATGCAAGCATTGCTTCGTGCGCATTTCGGAACTTCATGAGTTCTTCGTCTTTACGTTCGTCGTTTGGATCGAGGTACGTTAAGAAGTACACGCCCATGACGATGTCTTGACTTGGAGAAACAAGTGGGTTGCCGTTTGCAGGAGAGAAAATGTTATGCGTCGAGAGCATGAGAACATGCGCCTCGGCTTGCGCTTCCACTGAAAGGGGAAGGTGAACAGCCATCTGGTCACCGTCAAAGTCAGCGTTGTACCCAGTACACACAAGAGGATGCAATGTAATTGCTTTGCCTTCTACGAGTACTGGCTCAAATGCTTGAATACCCATACGGTGAAGGGTGGGTGCGCGGTTCAATAACACTGGATGTTGTTGAATGACTGCTTCAAGAATATCCCACACTTCTTCATCGCGACGTTCAAGAATACGTTTCGCTGATTTAATTGTGTCAGCGAGTCCTTGCTCTTTGAGCCGGCGAATAATAAATGGTTGGTACAACTCAAGTGCGATTTTCTTTGGAAGACCGCATTGGTTTAGTTTTAGGTTTGGTCCAACAACGATGACGGAACGTGCTGAATAATCAACACGTTTACCAAGCAAGTTTTCGCGGAAGCGACCTTGCTTACCCTTAATCATGTCCGTGATGGACTTGAGTGGGCGGTTCGAACTGCCAAGCACAGGGCGTCGGCAACGACCGTTGTCGAAGAGCGCATCAACAGCTTGTTGCAACATGCGCTTTTCATTACGAATGATAACTTCAGGAGCATTAAGGTCCATCAGTTTTTTCAAACGGTTGTTACGGTTGATAATTCGTCGGTACAGGTCGTTCAAGTCGCTTGTTGCGAAGTTGCCTGACTCAAGCATGACAAGTGGTCGTAGCTCTGGCGGAATGACGGGCACAACATCAAGCACCATCCATGCGGGTTCGTTGTGACTGTTTTTTAATTGTTCCGCAAGTTTAAGACGTTTTGCAAGGTCTGCAGTTTTTTGCTTGGAGCGTGTATTGGCAAGACCTTCACGAATTTCTTCGATGACTTCATGTAAGTCAATTGCTTCGATGATTTCTTGAATAGCCGTGGCACCCATGACAGCACGGAAATCACCATATCCGCCTTGGCTGCGAATTTCTCGGTATTGATCTTCTGTGATGACTTGTTTGTACTCGAGTGGCTTGCCGTCTAGTTCAGCGTTGCCTGCTTCAAGAACAACGTAATCTTGGAAGTAAATAATCTTCTCAAGGTCTGATGTTTTCATCGCAAGCAATGTGCCAAGGCGACTCGGTAGTGCTTTGAAGAACCAGATGTGTACAACGGATGCGGCAAGGTTAATATGCCCCATTCGTTTTCTACGCACACGAGAGTGTGTTACTTTAACACCACACCGGTCACAAATTATACCTTTGAATTTTGTGCCTTTGTACTTGCCGCAACCACATTCGTAGTCGCGTTCAGGTCCAAATATTCGTTCGCAAAACAAGCCGTCCTTTTCAGGGCGGTATGTTCTGTAGTTAATGGTTTCAGGTTTTTTGACTTCACCAAAGCTCCAGCTGCGGATATCGCTTGGGCTTGCTAGTCCAATGCGGGCAGACTTGAAATCGTTGATTTTATCGAAGACTTGTTCAGACATACTTCTTTTTCCTATCTACTAAAGTGTTGAAGATCGCTGTGAGATGCACAAAGGATTTGGATTAAAGGAGACTTCCTGCCTCTTCTTGATCCTTCTCCAACTCAATGTTCATACAAAGACCTCTAATTTCGTGGCAGAGAACGTCAAATACAACTGGCATACCAGCTTCAAGAACGTTTTTGCCTTTGACAATAGAGTCGTAAATTTTGGTTCGGCCTTCAACATCGTCACTTTTGACGGTGAGGAGTTCTTGCAACATATACGCTGCACCGTAGCCTTCCAAAGCCCATACTTCCATCTCGCCGAATCGTTGACCACCAGTTCGCGCTTTACCACCAAGTGGTTGTTGCGTAATCAAACTGTAAGGGCCAGTTGAACGAGCGTGAATTTTGTCGTCAATCAAGTGATGCAATTTCAGCATATACATGACGCCAACAGATGTTGGTTGGTGGAACTTCTCGCCGGTTCGACCATCGTACAGTTGCACTTTGCCAGCAAATGGTACTTCCGCCAAAATCTCACGTGAGGTCCCTGGGTTTTTGCCAGTTTCTTCAAACGCTTTGCGTTTTGCGAGGACAGAATTGTTTGCTTCTTGAATAGCACCAAGAACTTCATTTTCCGTTGCACCATCAAAAACTGGTGTTACTGCTTGGAATCCGAGGACCTTTGCAGCCCAACCAAGGTGGAGCTCAAGAAGCTGACCAACATTCATACGTGAAGGCACGCCAAGTGGGTTGAGCAAAATGTCAACCGGTGTGCCGTCTTCCATAAATGGCATGTCTTCTTCAGGAACAATTCGAGCAATAACACCTTTGTTACCGTGACGACCAGCCATCTTGTCGCCAACCG
>CAWLAZ010000110.1:0-5627 GCA_963854955.1 Phycisphaerae bacterium
TTTGGCAAAGACTTGTTTATACAAACGTTGCTTTCCATTGAGCCGCTTGATCCAGCCGTGTTGCTGTATGGAAAACTCGCTGCCCTAGACGCTGGAAGCGCGTTTTTAGCCTCTTTAAGCCAAGAAAGCCTTCGCCGCATGGATGGATTTCAAGAATGGAGAAGAATTCAATCCATCGAAGACGATGGGGCAAAACGCGATATTGGGTATGCCTTTGTTGCTGTTACGCTTGGGACGATACAAGATATCGAGAAACCAAACCGTACAAGTAGTAATGTTGACGCAACCGGCATTATCGTGAAATTCCAGTCTCGCCTTGTTCCCAATCTAGAAACCGGCGTTGTTTCAGACACTGATGCAACATATTGGATGAGTTGGGACGGCCAAGATGAACGATGGTCAAGTAAAACAACTCGGTGGGTGGATGAAATCAACGCAACTACGAGTGAAACAGGGCTTTGTAATCGTCCCCAGCTTGGCGCTCCCAAATCTAAATTACTTGTCGTCACCCAAGACTTAACGACCAGTCTTGTTGAACCACCGTTTGAAATTGAAATTCAACATCCATGGCTGCCTCGTGCACTTACATGGATTACGGGGCCATTGTTTTCATCGGTGGGCACTTCTACAAAGTACCGTTGGTGGTGCTACGACAATATTGGAACACAAAAGGCAATGACAAGAAGTGATTCACTTACCATTCTACCAGATAACACCTTTACCCTTTCGACTCAATTTGGCGAGAACACAGAAGATGCCACTTCACTTTTCGGGCACGACGGCAAATTGATACAACAAACCGTTCAGGATGATATCGTTGTGACAGGAAGCACTCGAGAAGCGCTTACGAAAATTTGGGGCCCGCGCAACTTGTAATCGATTTTGTTAGTTGCGAAAGTTGCGCCGAGGGATACAACGGGAAGGCCCAGTTTCGTCGAGCTGCAATTTGTTTCGCCCGTTGCAATAGCCCAATGTCTGGCTTGGCCCCTTGCTGTTCAAGCCATGTATGCATGGCCAGAAATCGCGACGTTCTTTCTGGCGAACGATACGGTGCGTTCTGAATGGCTTCTATCATCTGCTTAGGTGGAGCAAAATACGCATGGCGCGCATCGTCAATTGTTTCCGCATGCAACGCTAGATGTAAAGTTGCCGTTTGCATTACCATCGCACATGGGGAAATGCCCAGCCAATCAGAAACCCACGTTTCCATTATTCGGTCATAACCAAACCCACCCGTTCCATGGACAATTAAATCCCCAAGAACTACTCGTGCCAAAAGCGTCAACAATAAAGCACGTGGACGAAGGTCGCTGAAATCGCCTGACACTTTTACATTATGTTTACCGTGCCAAAGTGGCAATTCGTTTGTGCCTAAACACGCCACGCCACAATCGGGAAATGCATCGACTGCATTGTTATATGCAGCGATACATGCGTCAGGTCTCTGTTGCATTTCACAAAGAAGCGCCTTGCCGAAATCAGTCTGCAAGAGCGATGTTCCAGCAATGCAATAATCAATGTTTGCGTACGGCGCCATCAATGCATTAGTCGCGTTTGCAAATTGCATCGCAAGATTTTCGCCCTTGGCATTTTGCAAAGCCAAACCAAACGCGCTGTTGTCTTGTGTATTGGTTCGTTGCTGATCCTTCATTGAAATTTTTGTGTCAACACTCGCAACATGCACTGTGCTCGTGGCAAGGTACTCACCGGTTTCGTCGGGTACCTCAATAACACCGCTATTTCCTATGTGATGATCAACAACAAGATGCAGGAGAACACCGTCAACTTCTGAAGCGAGCGAACTTCCAGCTATAAATTTTGAAAGGACCCCTGGATGAAAAAATTCCGGTTGGTGCCCAACAATAATTATGGGTTTGTCCGGCAAGCCGAACTGCGCACGCGCTAAACTTCTCCATGTTGCGATTATTTTGCCGAACAGTTCGCCTTCCGGTGCACCCACAAGGGATCGCCATATTTGGTTACCTGAATCTATCAACAAGGCACGTGTGCTCGCGCATGTGGAAGAGTCGCTTCGTTTTTACGAAGTTCGTTGCAGAGAATTGCTCGATAATGATCGAGTCGCTTAACGGGGTCGTCCAGTTGCCCGCCAAATGTACGGTTAGGGTCATTGTAAATCATACGCACTGGAATTTCGCAAATTCGCAATTGACGCGCGGCGGCTTGCACCCAGAATTGAATAGGAAAGGCATATCCGTTGACGTCAAAATTAAACGCGTTCAGGGTAGAGACCCTGTACGCCTTAAAACCACAAAAAGCATCTGTAATATCGATGTTCAGTGCATCGTGTAATTCTTGCGTGACTTGGCGATTGATTGCCTGCCGTTCTTTTGGTGGCATATCGTTTTCAGGGTGCAGTTCTAAATACCGACTTCCTGAGATGATGTCCGCATCATCTTTCATAATACGTTCGATGAATTGCGGAATGGATGCTGGTTCGTGTTGCTCGTCGCAATCCATTGTGATGAGCCAATCAAAATTGTCCACCGATGCCCAGCGGAACATGTCTTGCAAGGAACGGCCGTATCCTCGATTTTCCGAGTGACGAATGACCTCTACCTTGTGCCCTGCAAGCAAGGCGGGTGTGAGGTCATTTGATCCATCATCTACCACTAAAATATCGTTTGCATATTTGCAAACCTCGCTTAGGACAGAGTTTATGTACTTCGCTTCGTTGTATACCGGTATTCCAATCAATATTCGCATCACTGTATTGTACTGCACTTGGACCACCAACCTCGCAATCTGCTCCCAAAGTGATTGTGATGAAAAAAGGACCCTGCCGAGGCAGGGCCCTTATAAAAATCAATCGAGAAGTAATCAGCGAGGATTAATCGCAATCGCCACCATCATTGTCAAATTCGGCGCAGTTGAGGTATATCGCTACGCCTTCAGGACCGCCGTAACCGTAATCAGAAGGAATGTACGCACCGTCATCGCAGTAGCCGTCTCCACTCCAATCGGCAAATACAGCATCTTCGAAGCAAGTACCTAGGCAATCCGCGGTGTACCCAGCTTCGCATTCGCCACCGCAAGGGTCGCCTGCGCACGATGAGCCATCACCGTTGTATGTACCGCCTGCTGAAGAACAATCTGCTGCGCTAACCTCTGAACAATTTGTGCTAACACAGCATGCGCCTACTGGATCCCCACCACCATCGCAGTCGCCGCCATCGTTATCAAATGCATCGCAGTTAAGCCAAATAGCGACACCTGCTGGGCATTCTACACAACCGTAATCAGCAGGAATGTACGCACCATCGTCGCAGTAGCCATCGCCAATCCATTCTTCGAAAACATAATCAGGGAAGCATGTGCCTTGGCAATCAGCCGTCCAGCCCGCTTCACATTCACCACCGCCGCCACAAGGGTCGCCTGCGCAGGATGTGTCGTTGCCTTGATATTCACCACCTATGCCAGAGCATTCGTCACCAGTCATGACAGCACAATTGTTTGATGCACAACAAGCACCCGTTGGATCATTGCCACCTTCGCATGGTCCCCAGCCATCAATAACAAGAAGGAGGTCAGCAACGCCAACAGTGCCGTCACCGTTTAAGTCTGCATCTGGATCTGCGCTACCCCAAGCACTGACCATCGCAAGAATATCCGTTACATCAACTAATCCGTCGCCGTTGATATCTGCATCGCACGTTGATGGCGAACCACATGTGCTCGCATCGCAAGCCGTATTGTCACCACTGTATTCGCCACCGTTGGCTGTGCACTCTGCTTCCGTTGTTTCAAAGCAATCTGTACCGAAGCAACAAGCACCATTCGGATCGCCGCCGCCTTCGCAGTCAGTGCAATCGCCGCCGTCGCATTGGAACTCAGTGCAATTCAGATAAATTGCAATGCCTTCAGGTCCGCCGTAGCCATAATCCGATGGGACATATGCTCCATCGTCACAGTATGTGTCGCCAATCCAATCGGTATAGACAGAGTCTTCAAAGCAAGTGCCCATACAGTCTGGGGAATAGCCAGCTTCGCAACCACCATTTGCACAAGTATCTTCGCTGCAAGTGGTATTGTCACCTTGGTAACTTCCGCCTGAAGTGCCGCAGTTTGCTTGCGTCATTGTTGAACATGTTTCACCCACACAGCATGCGCCTTCAGGTGCTCCGCCACAAGGATACGTTGTACATGAGATAAAATCGCCTTGGTAAGAACCACCCATTGATGAACAATCCGCTTCTGTTCCGTAGGTACAACTTTGACCTATACAGCACGCGCCTGATGGATCCCCGCCGCCACCTGGCACAAGCGTGTCAAGTGTTTGGGGGCCTGAACCAATTGGGTCAAGCCAGGCGTTTAAACTGCTTGAACTTCCGCCGTCCCAAGAAAGGTTCAGTGATCGACCGTAGTAATCGTTTAAATCATTTGGACAATACGATGAACCACAACAAAGTTGACCAACAACTCGGTGGTTTCCATCGTACAAGGGTGAACCAGATGAGCCAGGTGCCGTCCGTCCTTCACCCCAGTTAACATCCCAATATTCGCCGCTTGCTTGAACAGTATCAGGAAATGAAATTCGTTTTTCAGCTGCTTCAGGGTGATGAATACCCGCACCAAGTGAAGCGGACCCCGCTCGCGACCAACCAGAATAAGTCACACCGTACGCTGCGCTTGGGTTTGACGAGAGTTCAGTCAACGTAAAGTCTGTGTACGAACGTGTCGCTCGCATGGTTGAACCAGAAGTAAATTGACTAAAATTACCGTCGCCGTTGCCGCCACTGTCGTTGCTCCCTGGAGTTCGGCAGTAACTGTTTTGGTAGTTCCAATACACAACAATAGATGCGTCGCTATTTGATGTAACCCCGCAGTGATTCGCTGTTAGAAAGTACGGAGTCATATCTTGCGCCGTGTTGTTCATCATGACGCCTGTGCACGTCAAGTATCCATTCAAAGTAAACACGCCAACGGAAGGAATTTCATCCCACCATGCGTTACCTTCTGAACACATAACATCGATGTTGCATGACTCGGAAGAACCACGACCGGAGGCATCTCGCACCCAACGATAGCCAGAGTTAATGGAAGTAAGTTTAATGCCTTTGATAACATGACCTTTTTGATTGTTGTCTACAACAATTTCAATAACTACTTCATTGCCACGAACAACAGGTGTCCATAATTGGCCGTGCGGTTTATTGTCGTCAGCGGTAAACGTTCGAATCCTAAAGTCGCCACTTGCGTCTGTGATTGTCATCGAACCACTTGAGGGCATGTTGTACCGACCAAATCCAACGTTCATCGAAAGCGCGTTTTCACAAGTCACTCGCAACGTCCAACGTTGCGTATTAATATCCACACGTTCCCAAATACCATCCGTTGCAGGGGTAATGGAAGTTTCTGTAGGAACAGCAAAAGCAGGTGCTTGACCTGCTATTTCTCTTGTTTCATCTTGCTTAAAAAGCGATGGATACTGTAAATTTTCAACTGTAATAACTGGAACCATTTCTCTGGGCAAACTTGTTGTAGTTGGCTGAAGAGCAGGTCCCGCGGTACAAATCGCGGTTAGTAGTAGTGGGATCATTGAGATAACTCCTTGTCTCTTGTGTGTATTACTAAGCGAGCAAAACCACGTACGCACGTTAAACCAATGA